>JBBIHD010000033.1:8134-13971 GCA_037447195.1 Nitrospirota bacterium
AGGGACCTGAAGGAGTCCGAACGGCCCGCCGGGCTGAGCGCGCTGGAGCGGGAAGAATACGACCTGGCCATCGAGGAGCAGGCCTATCCCTTCGAAGAAAAGGCCATTGCAACGCATCAAAGCAATCTTGAACTGGTGGCCCTGGGCGTGTACAACGAATGGACCGACAAGAGCCTGCGGAAGCTGGCCGCTCTCCTTCCGGCCCGCTATGACAAGCAGGAAGAGGCGAGCCTGATCATCACCACGCCCGAGAGCTATGCCTACGCGATCGTCCTTCCGGGGCCGCCGTCGCCGCAGTCGGCGCAGGCCGAACCGGACCAGGGGCCCCGGACAGCGGGAGCCGGCGAGGCGGTGCAGGCCGAAGAGGTGAAGCGCGGGGCGGACAAGACGGACGGCAAGGGTACGCCGAGATGAACTATGCATTCAACATCAAGGACAGGCCCGCGCAAAGGCGCAAAAGCGCAAAGAAAGCACGCAACGCATGTTGTCCTGTGAATAGAGGATCCGAATCGTCCGGCCGTTCTTTGTGTTCCGTACGGCTCTGCGCGCACGCTGTGTCTTTTTTTGTCCTTGGATTCGCACTCGCGCTGCTTTCCGGGTGCGCAGGCAGCACCTGGCCGGCCGTGGAGCGGCTGCCCGACGGCAGGCAGGGCTTCGTCATCCGGGAGAAGCCGGGCATGGATGCCGCATCGGTCGCCGAGTTCCAGCGCGCCGTTGCCCTGCTGAACGACGGGAAGGACGGCGAGGCCATAGCACTGCTGAAGCGGGTCATCGACAGGTCGCCGGGATTCTCGGCGCCCCATGTGGACATTGCGCTTGCCTACCTGCGGACCGGCGCGCCGAAGCCGGCCGAAGAGCACCTGAAGGCCGCCCTGGCCCTGGTGCCGGGCCATCCGGTCGCCAGCAATGAATACGGGCTGTTGCTGCGCAAGGCAGGCAGGTTCAATGAGGCGCGGGGGGTCTACGAAAAGGCGATCAGCAGATTTCCGGACTATCTGCCCGCTCGCAAGAACCTGGGGATCCTCTGCGATCTGTACCTGAACGATCCGGCCTGCGCTCTCGAGCACTTCGAGCGGTACGGCAAGCTGATGCCCCAGGATGAGAAGGTCAGGCTCTGGATCGACGAGCTGCGCATGCGGCAGGGGAAACAATAACCACGGAGAAAAAAGTTCGATACGGTTATGAACCACGGGCGCTGAGGATCGCGCACACGGAGGAACCAGGATAACAGTATTAAATCTGTGTGTTGAGGCGAAGGCGAAACCCGTGTTCATCAGTGGTTGCAAAAGCCTTTCAAGGGGGGCATATGTACCGACTTGCATTGATATGCCTGAGTCTTCTCCTGGCGCTGGCTGGCGCGGCAATGGCCGGGGACAAGGATTCGCAGGACAAGGCGCCGGCGGCGAAGCAGCTGTCAGGCATGTCCATCGTCGGCAATGAGGAAGCACCCAAGTCACTGTATATTGTGCCGTGGAAGCAGTCCGAGATCGGGGCGCAGACCAGCCTGGACCTGATGCTGACCGAAAGCGCGGCGCCCGTGGACCGGGAAGAGTTTATCCGGCAGCTGGATCTCCATGAGATCAGCACCGGGAAATGACGTTGCGCAGCCACGGGTCCCGACTTCGCCGGGACACACAGCTGAAAGCATCAGCGTGATTAGTATCTTTAACCGTGTGCGGCGCAGGCGCCTGTGGTTGGAAAAATAACTTCGTTGTCTCGTGAGCCAAAAGGGAGGAACATATAATGGAATTCTTCTATGCAATCATCCGCTTTTTCCAGACGGGCGGGTTCTTCATGTACCCGATCCTCGTCGTACTTGCGGCAGGCCTGGCAATAGCGGTCGAACGCTGGGTCTACCTGCACCGCGCCCGGGGCGCGAACAAGAAGACCTGGGACGAACTGCACCCGGTGCTGGCGAAGGGAGACTTCGACAAAGCCCGTGATCTGGCCGGCAAGGACAGGTCCAGCATGGCGCAGATCCTGGTGACGGGGTTGGCGCGCCAGGGGGCGGTCAGGCGGCGGGAAGACATCGAGATCGCCATGGAAGAAGGCATGATGGAGGTGTCTGCCGAACTGGAGAAGCGCACGCCCTACCTCGCGCTGTTCTCGAACATCGCCACCCTGCTGGGCCTGCTCGGCACGATCATGGGTCTTATCCAGGCTTTCGCGGCCGTTGCCACGGCGAGCCCCGCCGAGAAGGCTGCCCTGCTTGCAGCCAGCATTTCCAATGCCATGAACACCACGGCCTTCGGCCTGATGGCGGCGATCCCGCTGCTCCTCCTGCATTCCCGCCTTTCCACGACGGCCGGCCAGATCGAGAGCAGCCTCGAAATGGCATCGGTAAAGGTGCTGAACACCATCTCCAGCCACAGCAAGCGCCAGTTCGACAGGAGCTGATCATGCCGGGGCGCTTTCGCTGCAAACGGAAAAAGAAGAAAGCCGTCGACACGGACATCATGCATGTGCTGAACCTGACGCCCATGATCGGTATCCTTGCCGTGCTGGTCGTCTTTCTGCTCGTCACCGCGGTCTTCCTGACCATTACGATCATGGAATTGAGCATTCCCGCGAGCGATGCCGGAGCCGCGGCCGGTAAGCAGGAGATCTCGATCCAGGTGATCATCCGCAAGGACGGGCTGCAGATCGCCCGCGGCTCGAAGGTGGAGGCGGCGATCCCGAAGAAGGACGGCGCCTATGACATCGAAACGCTGTCCCGGCTGCTGGTCCGCCTGAAGGAACAGCACCCCGGAAAACAGGACGCCACGGTGCTGACGGAGCCGATGATCGAATATGACCATCTGATCCAGGTCATGGATGCGGTCCGCGTTGCCGACGTGCGGCCCGAACAAGGCGGGCCGGCCAGGAGGATGGTTCTCTTTCCCGACATATCCATAGGAGACGCGCCATGAGATGCACCAGGCGGATGAAGCGCATGGCGCGGGCCGACAAAAAGCACCAGGTCACCGGTCTCGGATTGAACCTGATCCCGATCATGGATATCCTGACCGTTCTGGTCTTTTTCCTGCTCTTTCATTCCTTCAACGGCGATATGCCGGCAGCGCAGATCAGGCTCCCGTATTCCATCGTCGAGACCCGGCCGCGGGAAACGGTGCACATCGTGGTCACCCCCGAGGCCGTGCTGGTCCAGGATGAAGCCGTGGTCAGCACCCAGGCGCTGCTGAACGGCTCGGGCGACATGGTCCCGGAGGTCGCGGAGCGGCTGCGGCAGCTGGAACCGCATCTTCCCCGCATGGCCGCGGAAGACCGGGAGCTTACCCTTCTTGCTGATAAAACGATCCAGTTCAAAGTGCTGAAGAAGATACTGTCTACCTGCACGGCCCTGGGATATGGAAAGATTTCCCTCGCTGTTGTTCAGAAAACCGCAAAGAAGAGCTAGTGGAGCATTCGTGAGTTCATCATTACTCGAACAGGAACTGGCGCATCTGCATAAACAGATCGGGGAGGTCAGCCGGCAGGGCAACGCGCTGAAGGACCGGCTGCGCCTTCTTGAAGCTGACCTCGCAAAGACTTCCGCCGAGATGCAGCGGCTCGACGCGGTGCGGTCCCTGTGCGATGCCCTCGATCTGGTTGCAGAGCGGAAGGCGGGCGAACTCTTCTGGGAAGGGACCGACGGGCCCCGGCAGGCCGCTGGTCTGGTGAAGAAGGCCCGGGAAAGGATCGGCCGCTTCGAGACGGAGCGGCAGGGGCTCCTGGAACAGCAGGCGTCGGTCAGGGAAGAGCTTGACCGCTGCGCCGCTGAACTCCTGTACCTTGATGACGAAGTGCAGAACGCCTATGACCGCGAGGCGCGGCGCGGGCAGGAGTTCGTCGTCGAGCGGGAGATCTTCCCCCTTCCTGACCGCAAGGCTGTCATGCCCTGGTCACGGGAAACAGAGAGCGAGAAGCGCTTCCGCAAGGCACTGTTGTCCGCTTTGCTCGCCGCGTTCATCCTGGGTGTGCTCACCACCCTGCTGAAGGTGCCGGCGCCCGTTCGGCCGATCGTGGCCGAGGTCCCGAAACGGCTTGTCTCGATGCTGAGGCGGGAGCCGCCCAAACCGGAGCGGCCCAGGGAAGAAAAGAAGCCCGAGAAAGAGCAGGAAGGAAAAGCGCCGAAAGAGGACAGGCCCGAGCCAATCCCTCGGGAGGTTCAGGCCGCCCGTAAAAAGGCGGAGAGCTCGGGGATCCTGGCCTTCAAGAAAAGCTTTCAGGACATGATGGACGAGGCGCCTGCAGCGAAGATCGGCGCACAGTCGCGCCTGAGCAGCCAGCCCGCGCCCGGCGAGGCCCGGACCGGCAGGTCGCTCGTTGCCTTGCCGCCAGGGGGCGGCGCCGCGTCCAGCGGCGGCATCGGGAATTCCGGGATTAACCGCACCCTCGACCAGGGCAACAGCAAACAGATCGCCAGCGTGGACTTCACCCGGGTGGAGAGCAAGGTAGCGGCGCAGACGGAAGAGGCCAGGCCCGTCAGTGCCTCATCGGGATCAGGAACGGCGAGGACCGACGAAGAGATCCAGATCGTCTTTGACAAGTACAAGGCTGCGCTGTATCGCCTCTACAACGCCGAGCTGCGCAGGAACCCGACCCTGCGCGGCAGGATCATCCTGCGCATCACCATCGAGCCAGGCGGCGAGGTGTCCGCCTGCTCGGTGCAGTCGAACGACCTGAGGTCTCCGGAGCTGGTGGACCAGATCCTGGCGCGCGTCAGGAAGTTCCAGTTCGGGCCGAAGGAGCATGCCGCCCGGACCACCATCCTGTACCCCATCGATTTTCTTCCCGGCGCCTGATGGCCGGACCTGACCGCGCCCATTTGTTTCTGGTCCTTTGAGGCCCTTCCCGGCGCGTGACCGCATTTGCTGTAATCATAAACATCGCGCCATGACGATCATTCTCTTCAAATGCGCGCCGGCGATAGCCGGCAGGATCAGAAAGATGGGTGGGGAAGGGGATTGAGGGCCGAGTGTGGAGTGCGGAATGCGGAGTGCGGAGTGTGGAGTTACACTACGAAAAGGGCATTCGTTTTTCATCTTGTATCCCGCGCCCTGTACCCTGTATGATCCCGCTATCATGACCTCCTGGCGCTTCATTGACAGCGGCCCGGCACCGGGCGCGCGGAACATGGCCGTCGACGAAGAATTGCTGCGCGCCGCCGCGGCAGGCACGGGCGGTCCGGTGCTGCGCTTCTATTCCTGGGACCCACCGGCGGTCTCGCTCGGCCGGTTCCAGGACGAGGCATCGTCGCTGCATGTCGATGCGTGCAGGCGGCTCGGCGTAGATATCGTGCGGCGCGCTACGGGCGGCCGCGCTGTGCTGCATCATCGAGATCTCACCTACAGCATCATTTGTCCTTCCGGGAATTCGCTCTTTCCCCGGAATGTGCCCGGCACCTACAAGATCATAGCAGGGGGCCTGCTTGCCGGGTTCACCAACCTGGGCATCACGGCTGAGATGGCCGCCAGGCCGATCCGCCGCGTTTCAACAGGCGCGAAGCTCCAGCGTGATCCCTCCTGTTTTGCAGTGCCGTCGTGGTACGAGATCGTGGCGCAGGGCCGCAAGATCGTGGGCAGCGCCCAGCGCCGCGTGGCCGGGGCCTTTCTGCAGCATGGTTCGATCCTGCTGAATTACGATGCTGCCCTGGAGGCGCAGGTCATCAGGGGCAGCGGCGCAGGGGCGGGTTCGGTGACGTCGATCGAAGAACTGCTCGGCCGGCCGGTCTCCTGCGCGGAGGTGAAAGAGGCCTTCCTGAAGGGCTTTTCGCAGGCTTTCGGTATTTTATTCTAATAAACCTGAAAAAAGCATTTAGCCGCGAATGAACGCGAATTGACGCGAATTTTCAGAAG
>JBBIHD010000034.1:0-13921 GCA_037447195.1 Nitrospirota bacterium
ATGAACAGAACGGCCGTCATTCCTCTGACCGAGAGCCTCGCCCTGCTGGCCGCAGAGGTGAGCCTAAAACATTCCCTTCCCATGGCTGACGCCGTTGTCTATGCTACGGCAGTAGAGCAAAACTGCACTGTGGTCACCGGTGACGCCCATTTCAAAGGCCTCGATCGCGTCATACATATCAAGTAGGCGGGAGAGGGACAGTCCCCATCACGACAAAGGGGACTGTCCCTGCTACTGCTTGAAGTCTTCCTTCTTCAACCCATAGCGCGCCATCTTTTCATGAAAGTTCTTGATGTTGATGCCTGCATGGCGGGACGACTTGGTGATATTTCCCTGGTAAAGCCGGAGCAGCCGCGAAAGATACTCTTTCTCGAAAGTTGACACGACATCGGTCTTCATCCTGCGGAAGGGCCCGATCTCGCCCAGCAGCCAGCCGCTCCCGCCGGCCGCAGGCATGCCGGAAGCGGCGAGGTCGATCTTTCTGATGGTCTTTCCTTTTTCCATGATCACGGCGCGCTCGATGATGTTCTCCAGCTCCCGCACATTGCCGGGAAAGGAATAGCGGCCCAGGGAGCCGAGCGCTTCGGCGGAAAAACCCTGTATGGCCTTGTTGTTCTTGACGCTGTATTTATGCAGAAAGTGCGCGGCCAGCAGCGGCACATCGTCGAGCCGCTCCCGGAGGGGTGGAAGCTTGATGGGGACCACGTTCAGCCGGTAGAACAGGTCCTCCCGGAACATCCGCTCCGCCATGGCCTGATGCAGGTCCCGGTTCGTTGCGGCGATGATGCGGACGTCCACCTTGAGGGTCTCATTGCCGCCAACCCGCTCGATCTCGCGCTCCTGCAGAACGCGAAGCAGCTTCATCTGCACTGCCGTGGGCATCTCGCCGATCTCGTCGAGGAATACGGTGCCGCCCTGGGCCGATTCGAACCTGCCCATGCGCTGGCGGATGGCGCCGGTGAAGGCGCCCTTTTCGTGGCCGAAGAGCTCGCTTTCGAGCAGCGTCTCTGGAAGGGCCGAGCAGCTCACGACCACAAAAGGCCGGTCCTTCCGGTTGCTGTTGTAGTGGATGGCCCGGGCGATGAGTTCCTTGCCTGTGCCGCTCTCGCCCTGCACCAGCACGGTGGCGTCCGTCTCGGCCACGGTGGTGATGACCCGGAAGATCTCCTGCATCCGGGGGTTCTTACCCAGGATATTGCCGAACTGGTACTTCTCCTCCACCTCGCTCCGGAGCGTCTCCACTTCCCGCGACAGCCGCCGGCGCTCAACGGCGTTCTTGACCTGGAGGCTCAGTTCGTCGTAATCGATGGGCTTCGTGAGAAAACTGTAGGCCCCTTCCTTCATGGCCTTTACGGCCATCTCGATGGTGCCGTAGGCCGTCACCACGATCACCGGCACGGTGCCGCCTTCGCTGCCGTCCCCGCTGGCCCGCAGCCTGCTCAGGAACTCCATGCCGGTGACGCGCGGCATCTGCTGGTCCAGGATGATGGTGTCGTAGTCCCGCGCCTCCGTCATACGGATCGCTTCATCTCCGTCCCCTGCCGTGTCGACCACATAGCCTTCCTTGCGGAGGTTCGCGGTCATCACGGTCAGGATGTCGGGCTCATCGTCGACGATCAGAAGAGATGCTTTCATAGATTGAATACCGAATGAAAAACAAACGCATAGCGCATGGAGCATAGCACAGGGTTTGAATCCTCTGCCCTCTGCCCCCTGCCCTATGCCCTCTGCGCTCTGCGCTCCTCAGGCTGTTCGTTGACTTCCATTGTCTGACGTACCGGCAGGCGCAGAATGATCTTTGCGCCGCCCGGCGCCGGGTGCTCGAAAAGGATCTCGCCTCCGTGGTTCCTGAGCACGCGCTGAACGATCGTGAGGCCGAGGCCCGTCCCCTTCACTTTTGTCGTAAAGAAGGACTGCAGGACCTTCTCGCGATTCTTTTCGGGAATGCCCTGTCCCGAGTCCTCTACCGAAATGTCCACCGATCCGCCGTCGGCGGCAGCGGCGGTGCAGATCCGCAGGACGCCGCCATCGGCCATCGCTTCCAGGGCGTTTCGCGCAATGTTCTGGACCGCCTGCTCCAGCTGGAACTCATCGGCTTCGATAAAGGGCAGACGCGATGACAGGTCAAGGGACAGCGAGACGTCCTGGCCGCCGATATGCTCGCACAGCGGGTCAAGGGCCTGCTCTATGACGGCGTTGACGTTCACGGGCCGAAGCTGCAGGCGCATGGGTTTTGAGACCGAGAGAAGGTCTGCGGCGACCTTGTCCATGCGCGATGACTGCCTTTTAATGAGGTCAGTGAATTTGCGCACCGTCTCGCTGTCTCCATGTTCGGCGGCAAGGTAATGGGCCGCGCCGGCAATAGCGTTCAGCGGATTGCGCAGCTCATGGGCGACGCGGGCGGCCATCTCCCCCAATTCGGCCAGGCGGCGCGAATGCTCCAGCCGCTCGCTCAACCGGACACGGTCCGTGATATCCTTGATGTATTCCACGACCTGCGTAACACGGTTGGCCCTGTCGAGGAGAGGAAAAGTGGTGATCTCCACCACGCGTTCCCCGCCGTCTGCTGCCGGATGGATGGAAGGCCGCAATTTCTTCACAAGCGAGGCGGGCAGGCCCGTATCAAAGGTCTTCGCGGCAGGACAATCCTCGCAGATCTTAGCGCCAAAGACACATGCAGAGAAGCAGTGATCACCCACGGCGATCTTCCGCCGAAGCAATGCCGTCATGGATTTGTTCACCGCAGTTACGCGGAAATCGCCGTCCACGACCTGGATGCCGTCGGTGATGCCGTCGAACACGGCCTGGAGCCGCTTACGCGCCTCCGAGATCTGGTCCTCCATCTCCTTTTTTCTCGTTATATCGTCAAAGACGACAACCACCCCGTCATCGAGGGACCAGTTCATTCCCCCCAGGGCATAGACGCTGTAGCTGATCACCCTTCGATGCCCCTGCCGCGCCGGAAGGTCATACTCCAGCTCGAGTGCGGCACCGGCGGCCCATACCGAGTCAGCCAGCCGCTCCCACAGGTTCTGCAGCGCCGTGTCGTCGAAGCGGATGATGCGTTCAGCCTCGCTGAAGGTCAGTCCCATCACCGCCGCGCGGGAGATGATGAAGAGCCTTTCTGCTGCGGCATTGAAGACCCTGATGCGTCCGGAGCCGTCCAGGGAAATGACTCCCGCCGAAAGACTGTCGAGCAGGCCGGCAAGATGCCGCAGCACTGTGGCCCCCTGACCTTCCGTCGCCGCAGGCTGCGGCGCCCGCTCCGCAGCAGCGGAGCGCGCGGCAGACCTGCTGAAATTGCGGCGCAGGAGGCTGCAGCGCAGGCTATTTCTGGGCGCCTTTTTTCTCCTGACCATTCTTGTCCATTCCTGAAACGTAGTGGTAATAGGTGTGCATGCCGAGCTTTAATAGACCCTTCTCGATCAGCCGCCGCGCCGCCGAAGCGATCGCGGGGTCGAACTGCTTCCCGGACTCCTTCTCCAGCTCGGCGATCACTTCCAGGCTCGATATCATGCCGCGATAGGGGCGCTCCGAGACCATTGCGTCAATCGTGTCGGCAACGTTCAGTATGCGGGCGCCCAGGTTGATGTCCTCGCCGGAGAGGCTCTGCGGATAGCCCGTGCCGTCATACCGCTCGTGGTGCTGATAAATGGACTGGATGATGAAGGGCGAGAAACCAATGGGTTCCAGAATGCGGATGCCGTGGGCAGGATGGTCCTTCATGATGTCGAATTCCTCGCGGCTCAGCCGCTCGGGTTTGCTGATGATCCGCTCGCTGATGCCGATCTTGCCCACGTCATGCAGGATAGACGCGATATGGATCTCCTCGAGCTGCGTCGGGCTCATGCCCATCTCCCGCGCTACGGCCACGGCGTACTTGGCTACGTTCGTCGAATGCCACCGCGTATAGGGGTCCTTGGCCTCCACGGCCGCAACGAGGGCCTGGACCGTGCGGAAATAGCTCTCGCGCAGGTCCTCATACATGCCTGCATTCTCCATGGCCGTCACTACCTGGCTGGCCAGGATCAACACGATCTGCAGGTCGCTCGTGGTAAAGGGGGGGCCTTTTCGCTTGCTCACATTCAGCACGCCGAAGGCCTTGTCCCGCCCGATGAGCGGTACCGTCATCGACGAAAAGGGCATCTCTTCGGCGTTCAAAACATCCATGACTTCATGATCCGGATGGCGTCCATTCGATATGATCAGCGGTTTCTTCGTCCTGAGCACCAGGCCTGAGATTCCCTCGCCAGGGCGGCGCCGTGATGCCTGGGCTATCTTCTGTGGCAGCCCGTGGGAAGCTCGGATGACCAGGTTGCCCGTCGGCTCGTCCACCAGCATGAGCGAGACCCGATCGACAAAAAAATCCTGTACGAGCACTTCGGTGATGATCCTGAACAATGCGGCAAGGTCCACTTCGGTGACGAGCAGCTTGCTGATCTCGAAAATCGGAATAAGCGCCTTGAGCCTGATGTTCTCTTTCTGCAGCCGCGCACCGGTCACGGCGCGGTTCACAGCACTCAGAAGCTCCTCCTGCGTAAAGGGCTTCAACACAAATCCGTCGACGCCCATCATAAGCGATTCAATGGCTGTGTCGAGCGTGCCGTGGCCGGTCATGAACATCGTCATTACATCTGCGTTCCTGGCCTTCACCCTTTCAAAGAGCTCCAATCCGTCCATTCCCGGCATTTTTATGTCCGTGAGCAGCACATCGATATCGGCTCCCTCAAGTTCGCGCAGCGCTGCCTGGCCGTTCTCGGCCGTACTCACCCGGTATCCCTCTGCCGTCAGTATATGCGCGCAGAGATTCCTGATCATCTCCTCGTCGTCAACTACCAGTATCTTCTCGCCGGCCATTCAGTCACCCTCGCACGGAATCGTCCGTCGTTCAGAGCTTTTTCCTTCTTACCTTTTATCTGAGGAGCCTTCACCCGCGGGCAGCACCACCGTAAAGACCGATCCGGTCCCGACTGCGCTTTCGACCTCTATCCGGCCGCCGTGGTTCTGGACGATCATGTAGCTGATGGAGAGGCTGAGCCCCATGCCGTCGCCGTCCGTACCGATGCTGAAAAAGGGGTCAAATATCTTTTCCTGCTGCGCCTCCGGGATGCCGATGCCCGTGTCGGCAAACTCGACGGCCACGACATCCCCCCCCGTGATGTCCCGATCATGCCTGCATCGGATCGTAAGCCTCCCTCCCTGGGGCATGGAGACGAAGGCGTTGTTCACCAGATTCACGAAGACCTGCTTCATATCATCGGTGTCGACAGATACCGGGGGAAGCCCTTCCGGACAGACCGATGAGATGTCAACGCTGCCGAGCCGCGCCTGCGCCTGCACAAGGGCGAGGGAGTCCTGCAGGATGTCGCAGAGGCGGGCCCGCGCCAGCCGCGGCGGCTTCCGGCGTGAGAACTCAAGCAGGTTCTTCAGTATTTCCCGCGCACGGAGCGTCTCGCGCTCAATGGTCTTAAGATACTCCCGCTGGTCTGTGGTCAGATCCTCCCCTTTCAGCAGCAGGCCGGTGTACCCAAGCACGCCGGTAAGAGGATTGTTCACCTCGTAGGCGATGTTCGCGGCCAGTTCTCCGATCGCCGCAAGCTTGGTGCTTTGCACCAGCTGGCGCCGGAACAGATGGAGGTTCCGCGTCATGGTATTAAATGCCTCGCCCAGTTCCTGGAATTCCCTGCCCTCCAGCTCATGAACATCGATGCGCTCATGGAGCTCGCCGCGGCTGATCCTCCGTGTAGCGTCAAGAAGCCGCCGGACCGGCCGGTCAAGGCTGCGGGCAAGATGCGAGGCGGCGATCACGGTGAGCAGAATGCCGAGGGCGAGCATGCCGTACAGGACGCCCGTGATCTTCCGGATCGACGCGAGGGTCTCCTCCGTCTTTCGTTCCAACCGCACATTTGCCGTAAATGCCATGCCCTGGGCCAGGCCTATCAGCTCCTGCCCGATGTCAAGGACCCGCTGCCGGAGCTGCTCCATCCGCTGCGCATCTGCCGAATACGTGAGCAGCCTGCTGATCGCTGCCTTGTAGTCGTCGGCAAGGTCACGCATGCCAATGAGTCCCTGCGCAAGCTCCGGAGCATGGTGACAGCCGAGACACCCGTTCATCGCCTTGTCCATTTCCTGGACATGAGCGATCAGCAGGTCCATCTCACCGCTCTTATGCTCCCGGCCGCCCCGCCCGCGGGGATAGACGCCCGCCTGGACCTGCTGGAGATGGATGATGAGGTTCTCCCGCTGGATCTCCACCTGGTGAAGCAGGATCAATCGCTCCATGCGCGCAGTGGTCCTGGTAATAAAAAAAACGGCGATAGCGCTGCCGGCAAGGAATATGACGAGCAGCAAGCCGAGTCCTATGAAAATTCGACCTTTCATCTTAGCATGCTCACCGGTTACGATAGCGATACGCTTTGAGAGTTATCCCGACCTGCTGAGCAAGAGCATACACATAAGCGTAATCGCTGTCCGTCGTCGCTACAAAACCGCGGGCCCCGAACTTCTTGAGCGCCTCGATTCCTTCGGAGTCCCGATCCATTTCGAGCAGGACCCTCGCGATCGCTGCTTTCAGCTCGGGATCAAGGTCCTTCCGCACCGCGAGGCCGTTCTGCGGAACCGGTCCTGACGTAAGAAGGATGGAGAGCTCCTTCCCGATTCTCGGGTCCTCCTGCGTCATGCGGTCATACACTGTATTCTTGGCCGCACCGATGTCCGCTTCGCCGTTCATCACCGCCTGGACCGCTGCATCGTGACTGCCTGTAAACAGCACGTCCCGCAAATAGGACCGGGGATCAGCGATGCCGTGCTCACGGAAATAGGCGAGCGGAAAGAGGTATCCTGCCGTGGTCGCCTGCTCGACAAAAGCGAACCGTTTATCCTTCATGCCTGCCAGATCGCGTATCCCGCTGTTCCGGCGCGCAAAAATATATCCATAATAGGTCGACGTGCCGTCGGGATTCACTGGCCGGGCGATGACGTCAACGCCCAGCTGCTTGCGGGCAAGACAATAGGTAAAACTTCCGAAGAAAGCACCGTCCATCTTTTCCGAGGAAAAATGCTCAATGATATTGCCGTAGCGGCTGAGGCTTGTAAAGGTAACGGTGATTCCGAGCTTCTTCGAAAGATAAGCACCCAGGACCTGATACCGCTCCCGCTGCCGGAAGATATTCTGCTCCGGAATGAGACCGAGCAGCAGTTCCTGCTGGCCGAATGTTTTCTTCGGCGCCTGCTTCTCTGCCGGCGTGTTGCACGCCGCCGCGCTCAATACCGCTGCTGTCAGCAGTGCTGCTGCCACTGTCGCTCTGGCCTGCGCCATGACCTCCTCAGCCCGCTCCTGTCCGCATGGTTGCATCCTGTCGCACGAGAGGCATGATCACGCGGAAGACGCTGCCCGACCCTGGGGCGCTCTCGACCTCTATCCGACCGCCGTGGTTCTGTATGATCCGATAGCTGATGGAAAGGCCGAGGCCCGTGCCGCCGCCCTCGGACTTAGTCGAATAAAAAGGCTCGAATATCCTCGTTCGGTGCTCCTCGGCGATGCCGACACCGCTGTCCGCAAACTCCACCAGCGCATCGCTCTGGCCGGCCAGCCTGACGCGGATCCGCAGATCTCCGCCGCCGGGCATGGCCTGGAGCGCGTTCGTGGCGATGTTGATGAAGACCTGCTTCATCTCGTTCTCATTGATATGGGCGATGACGGGCGATCCGTCATACTCCTCGAAGATGCGGACGCCCGCCGACTCGGCAACGCCCTGCAGCAGCGCCACCGTCTCGCGCAGCGGCTGCAACAGGTCAGACGGCTTCATCCAGGATGGCCGCTGGCTTGAAAAATCCAACAGCCCCCGGATGATCTTTCTGACCCGCAGCGTTTCCTGCTCTATCATCTGGAGCATCCGTTTTTGCGGCTCAGGCACGTCAAGGGTCTTGATCAGATGCGTCGTGTAGCCAAGCACGCTGGTCAGCGGGTTGTTCACCTCGTGGGCCACGTTCGCTGCAAGCTCGCCGATGGCCGCCATCTTGGCGGCCCGAACGAACTGACCCTGCGCTTCCTCCAGTTCTTCCATGTTCGTTTTGAGGTCATTATACAGCGAGGCATTCTGAAGAGCTGAACTGACAAGGTTCGAAAAAACCGTGAACAGGCGAAGGTCGTGCTTGTCGAAGGCGCCGCCGCCTTTTTTATTGAATGCCGTGAGCAGGCCCGTCATAGTGTTCGACGACCAGAGCGGCACCGTCATCAGCGAACGGATGCCGAGAGAGGCCATCAGCTCTCCGTTCAGCCGGAAGTCTGCCTGCGCATCCTGGATCAGCAGCGGCGTTCCATAGCTGGCGATCCAGTTGTAAATGCCGCCTGCTTCAATGGCCCGTTCAAGGCCGGCCAGCGACTTCGCCTTGCCGCCTGAAACGCTGGCATATCTCATTTCCCGGTCCGCCTGGTTGACCGTCGCCAGCGCAACCGTGTCGGCGCGCACGAGGTCCTCGGCGCGTGCAGCCGTCTTCTGGAGCAGCACGTCGACATCCAGGCCTTCCATCAGGTCCAGCCCTGCCGTATGCAGGATAAAAAGGTCCCTGTTGCCGCGCGACAGGCTTATCTCGCGCTGCCGAAGCGTCTGTGCCATATCGTTGAAGGTCTCGATCAGCCTGCTGATCTCGCCCCTCCCCTGAACAGGCACCGGCGCGTTCCAGTTCCGCCGCTTCAATTCGTCGGCAGCGGCGCTGAGCTCCGACAGTGGCTTGGTGATGCTGACGGCAATGGCGCGGCTGACGGCCAGCCCGATCAGGACTATGAGCACCAGGATGAGCGCCGCTTTCCTGGCGTTCGCCGTGTATCGGGCCACATGCCACTCGCCCGAAAGACCGAGCCGCACGAACCCGGTCAGGTCACCGCCGGTCCTTACCGGCAGGATCACCTCATAGATGCCGCCTGCTGTGCGGCTGAACAGCGGCTCGTTCATCTGCTCTGTCTCCGCCGTGAGGGACGTTTGCAGACTCGCTGCTTCCGTTGGTCCGGACGGAGGGACATCGGAGGCCCGGTGCGTCGCCGCCGGCACGGTCCGGCCGGAGAGGAAACGGCCGCTTCGGTCATATACCGCCAGGATGCGAAGTTCGGAGCCAGCGGCTGCGTTGTCGAAGGACACAAAAGCCTGTTTGATCTGCCGGTCCAGTTCACCGGCCTTGCCCGCGGCGATATCCGGCAGCAGCATCGCGCCAAGGTGGCTGGCAAAAGCGATCGCCCGGCCGCGCATTTCCGCCTTCAAAAGCCGATCGCTCTCTATAAAAAAGAAGAGCGTAAAGAAGGCGGCAGCAAGGAACAGGGCAAGAGACATATAGAACGATACCCTGCACCTGACGCCGCCCCACCACTTCGTCGAAAACCGGCGGATATAGCGCTCAATGAATGCTTGTATGCCGTTAGTCCCTGCCATAGGCCGAAGAAAAAACTTCCCGTAAATAGTAACATAAAACCAAGTACCTGTAAACGCAATAAAAAAGGCAAGAGGTGTTCACCCCTTGCCTAGTGCGTTCTCGTTCCTGTGCGCGTCTTCTCAGGACTTCTTCTTCTCCGCCGGCGCCTTCACCGCTTCTTTCTTTTGCCGTTCCACCAGCTCGATCACCGCCATGGGCGCGGCATCACCCATCCGGGAGCGCGTGCGCACAATACGGGTGTAGCCCCCGTTCCTGGCCGAGAACCGCGGGGCCACATCAGTGAACAGACCGCGGACAACGCCCTCATCCTGGATGAAGCTCATCGCCTGCCGCCGCGCATGCAGGTCCCCCCGCTTGCCGAGGGTGATCATCTTCTCCGCCAGGGGCCGGATCTCCTTCGCCTTCGCAACCGTGGTCTCGATCCGCTCATGCCTGAGCAGCGAGGTCACAAGGGTCCGGAGCAGCGCCTTGCGGTGCCCTGAATTTCTTCCAAACTGTCTTCCTGCGGTTCCGTGTCTCATCGTAGGATCCTTACCTTCACCTGAATTCTAAAGTGCCTGCTGGTCCCTTCCTGCGTTCCCATTAAAGCGGGCCTGCAGGGTCATGCCTGCTATATCCGGACTTAACTCCTCGCCGCTTCGCTGAGCCTATGCTTCCACCGGCTTCTCTGCCAGAAGCCGGCGCGCCTCGGAAACAATGGCATCATCCACTTTCATGCCGAGACCCAAGCCCATGTCGGTCAGTATCTCTTTGATTTCATTCAAAGATTTCCTGCCAAAGTTCTTGGTCTTGAGCATTTCACTTTCGGTCTTCTGCACCATCTCGGCTATTGTTTCGATCCCGGCGTTCTTGAGGCAATTTGCCGCCCGAACTGAAAGCTCAAGTTCGTTCACGCTCCTGAGAAGGTTCTCATTGAAGGACGGCGTTTTCTTGAGTTCCTCATCAACGCCAAGCGACTCCTCCTCTTCCTCGGGAAGATGGATGAACATGCTCAGGTGGTCTTTCAGCAATTTCGCCGCATGGGCCACCGCGTCGTCGGGCCTGATGCTGCCGTCGGTCCAGACCTCAAGCACCAGCTTGTCAAAATCCGTCTCTTGTCCGACGCGGGCATTCTCTACCTTGAAATTGACCTTTCGCACAGGCGAGAAGATCGCATCAATTGGGATCACGCCGATGGGCTGGCCGGGTTCCTTGTTCTTTTCCGCCGGAACATATCCCCTGCCCCGGCGCGCCTTCATCTCCACTTCGAGCTTGCCGCCCTTGTCGATCGTGGCGATGTGGATATCGGGATTCAGGATTTCCGCCTCGGCATCGGATTCGAAGTCCTTTGCCGTCACTTCGCCGGGGTTCTTTGCCCTGATCCAGAGCGATTTTGGCTTGTCCGTGTGAAGCTTCAGCCGGACCTCTTTGAGGTTCAGGATCAGATCGGTCGTATCTTCCACAACGCCCGGGATGCTCGAAAATTCATGCTGCACCCCGCTGATTTTTACCGACGTCACTGCCGACCCTTCAAGCGACGACAGGAGCACCCTGCGCAGCGAATTGCCGAGCGTGGTGCCGAAACCCCTCTCCAGAGGCTCCGCGGTAAACTTCCCGTACGTATCCGTTATCTTCTTCGGATCATACTGCAGCTTCTTGGGCATTTGGAAATCTTTTGCTTTTCGCAGCATATCTCCTCCATAACGGAGTGAACACACAATATTCCCGGATCATTCCGGGATGTGCGGTTGCGCCCGCTCCTTCTGAGGCGGCGGGCGGGGTTCTCGGATCAGACACTGACGAAGCTACTTTGAATAGAGCTCGACCACGAGCTGCTCATTCACCGTCGGCAACGTGCACTCGTCCCGCGCAGGCAACGACAACACTTTCCCGCGGAACTGCGCTGTGTCGATCTCGAGCCACGACGGAAACCCTCTCTTTTCAAGCGCTGAGAGTGTCTGCTGAATATGCGCGATGGCCCTGCTCTTCTCCCGAAGCTCGACGACGTCGCCGACCTTCAGAAGATAGGAAGGAATGTTCACCCGGATCCCGTTCACGAGCATATGACCGTGGCGCACCAGCTGCCGGGCCTCCTTCTTCGAACCGGCAAAGCCCATCCGCTGCACCACATTATCAAGCCTCCGCTCCAGCACCTGGAGCAGGTTCTCGCCCGTCACGCCCTTCATGCGCGATGCCCGGTCAAAATAACCGCGGAACTGCCGCTCCAACACCCCGTATACGCGCCGGATCTTCTGTTTTTCCCGGAGCTGCAGGCCGTACTCCGACCGCTTGATCCTGCCCTGTCCGTGCTGTCCGGGGGGATAATTTCTTCTTACGATGCCGCATTTGTCCGTATAACACCGCTCGGCCTTGAGAAAGAGCTTCGTCCCCTCGCGCCGGCAGAGCTTACAGACCGATTCTCTGTACCGTGCCACTAGATATCCTCCTCGTTCGAACGCCGACGATCTAGACCCGTCTCCGCTTCGGCGGCCTGCAGCCGTTGTGCGGAATGGGTGTTACGTCCTTGATCGCGACGATTTCGAGTCCTGCCGCCTGAATTGACCTGATCGCCGACTCCCTGCCGGCGCCCGGGCCCTTCACGAACACTTCCACCTGCCGCATGCCGTGCTCCATGGCCTTGCGCGCCGCCGCCTCAGCAGCAAGCTGTGATGCAAAGGGAGTGCTCTTCCTCGACCCCTTGAATCCCTGGCTTCCGGAGCTTGACCAGGATACCACATTCCCCGTCGGATCGGTGATGGTCACGATCGTATTATTGAACGACGCACGGATGTGCGCGACGCCTACGGCGATGTTCTTTTTTTCCTTGCCCTTCTTTGCCATGGTTCCTCCTCAGAAACTGCCGCCCACGATCATGCAGACGGCGTTCCGACTACTTCTTTGCCAGGGACTTCTTCTTGCCCCGGCC
Organism: Nitrospirota bacterium; assembly: GCA_037447195.1. Taxonomy (GTDB): domain Bacteria; phylum Nitrospirota; class UBA9217; order UBA9217; family UBA9217; genus GWC2-57-13. The sequence goes on from JBBIHD010000034.1 coordinate 12,332, forward strand.
GGACACGGAACCCTTTTTGGGGCCCTTCCGTGTACGCGCATTGGTCTTCGTCCGCTGACCCCGCGCAGGAAGTCCGCGGCGATGCCGGAGCCCGCGATAGCTTCCAATGTCCATCAACCGCTTGATATGCATCGTCTCATCGCGACGGAGGTCACCCTCTACGGTATGATCACGCTCCAGGATGGCGCGGATCTTGACGATGTCCGCTTCCGTAAGATTGCTGCTTTTCATGCCCCCGTCGATCCCGGCCTCTGCAAGGATCTTTGCAGCAGCAGCCCTGCCGATCCCGTAAATGCTCGTAAGGGCGATCTCGATCCGTTTGTTTTTCGGCAAATCAACGCCTGCGATTCGTGCCACAGTTCCTCCCTAAAATCTGTAAAAACGGTGCAAATTGGAAATTGTAAAGGTCACATTAAAAAAACGGCAACGCTCTTTTACAACTTACAATTTACAATTTGAGATTTACAATGTTCTTGCAGACTGTTACCCCTGCCGCTGTTTATGGCGGGTGTTCTCGCAGATCACCCGGAGCGTGCCTTTCCGCCGGATGATCCTGCACTTCTTGCATATTACCCGCACTGATGAACGAACTTTCATGCCTGCACCTTCGCTTTTCCCGTTAATATTTCCCAGTCCCTGCGCGCGCCGAAAATGCCGCGCTTTATTTGAACCGGTATGTGATCCTGCCTCGCGTCAGATCGTAGGGCGAGAGCTCCACCGTCACCTTGTCGCCGGGCAGGATCTTGATGAAGTGCATGCGCATCTTTCCTGATATATGCGCCAGGATCTTGTGATGATTCTCGAGTTCTACCCTGAACATGGCGTTCGGGAGCGTCTCGAGAACCGTGCCCTGCACCTCAATAACATCCTCTTTCGGCATTGCCACCACGCTCCTGAGCGCTGGCCTAGCGCTGGGTCAGTATCCAGGGGCCGTCCGCCATGACTGCGACGGTGTGTTCAAAATGAGCTGACCGGCTCCCGTCAGCCGTGACCGCCGTCCAGCTGTCCTCTTTGATGACTGTCGCGCTTCCACCGGCGTTTACCATCGGTTCGATGGCCAGCACCATTCCTGCCCGAACGCCGGGGCCGCGGCCCGGGGGGCCGAAATTCGGGATCTGCGGCTCCTCATGAAGGCTTCTGCCGATCCCATGCCCGACGAACTCCCGGACCACCGAGAAACCCTGCCCTTCCACGTGGCTTTGTACCGCGTGGGAAATATCGAACAGCCGGTTCCCGGGCCTGGCAGCATCGATCGCACGGTTGAGGGATTCCTCCGTCACCCGTATCAGGCGCTCCGACTCGGGGCTGATCCTGCCGACAGGCAGCGTCACAGCAGCGTCGCCGTAAAAACCGTCCAGCAGGGCTCCCACATCGATGCTGATGATGTCGCCTTCGCGAAGAACGACTTCCCCCGATGGGATGCCGTGCACCACCTGATCGTTCAGAGAGCTGCAAATGCTGCACGGATAGCCGCGGTAGCCCTTGAAGGCCGGGACCGCACCGGCGGCGCGAATCAATTTTTCCGCATGCTCATCAAGCGCCCGGGTCGTCACGCCCGGCCGGACAAGCTCCCGGATGCCCGCCAACGCG
>JBBIHD010000035.1:0-4349 GCA_037447195.1 Nitrospirota bacterium
CCGTAGAGGACTTGCACCTCCGAGTGAGTGCGCCCTGCCGGGCGCACAATAAAAACGGAGGGATACTCTGACAGGTATCCCTCCGCACAGTGCGTATTCGATCTATCATACCGGCAGACGCCGGGAGATCAGGCGCTGACCGCAGCGCTTTCCTTCGCCTTCTTGCGTCCGGAACGGAAGGTCGGCGCCTGCCGCAGCTCAATGGCCTGCTTGGGGCAGCGCGAGACGCACATCATGCAGCCGATGCACTTCTCCTGGTCCACGGTATGCACGGACCTGATGTCCCCTGAGATGGCGTTCACCGGGCAGACCTTGGCGCAGACATCGATGCCCATGCACTTCTCGGGATTGATGTAGGCCTTCTGGCGAACCGGCAGATGGTCCTGGATGGCCTTGGTCGGGCATTTCCGGACGCAGAGACCGCAGACCTCGCACTTCTCGAAATCGATGCGGGCAAGGTTGTTCTCCAGCGTGATCGCCTCAAAGGGGCAGGTCCGGACGCACATGCCGCAGGCAATGCAGCCGACCTGGCACTTCTTTTTCACGTCAACGCCCTTCTCCCTGTTGTGGCAGCTGATCACGACGGCTTTCGCCAGCGGCCCGATCTCGATCACCTGCTTCGGGCAGGCGGCAACGCATTTGCCGCAGGACGTGCATTTCGCGGGGTCAATGAGGGGAATATCGTCGGCGCTCATGGTGATGGCGTCGAAGGGGCAGGCGCGCATGCAGGTGCCATAGCCCAGGCATCCGTAGTCGCAGGCCTTGTCTCCGCCTGCCACCAGCACTGCGGCCGTGCAGTCCAGCGCCCCGCTGTAGATGAACTTTCGTTCGCTGCGCGACGTGCCGCCCTGGCAGAAAACGCGCGCTATACGCGGCGCCACCGTCTCGACGGCCTTGCCGGTGATCTGAGCGATCCGTTCGGCCGTTGCTGCCTTGCCGGGCGCGCAGAGGTTCGTTGCCACTTCCTGCCGGCCGACCACGGCCTCGGCATAGCCCATGCAGCCGGCAAAGCCGCAGGCGCCGCAGTTCGCGCCGGGCAGAACGTCGCGCACCTGCTCGACCTTGGGGTCCACCTTCACCACGAATCGCAGCGCCACGAGGGCGAGCGATATGCCGAAGACAACTCCCAGACCGGCAAGCACGATCACTGCCGCATAGATGGTGCTCGGCGGCACATATTCAACGGCCTCAACAGAGCCGCCGATGCCCGCAAGGGGTATCAGGCCGCTGAAAAATACGTCCAGCAGGCGAAATGCCGCCGGGAGCGCGGTATGCAGGATCTGTTCGATCATAAGTAATCACCTTCTTCTGGAGCGGCTCTTCGTACGCACGAGCAGATATCGGTCAGCCGTCCCGGATATGCGGCGTCCTACAGCGTGATCATGCCGGAGAAGCCCAGGAACGCCAGGGCGATCAATCCGGTCAGCACGAAGGCTATGGGAAGTCCCTGGAACGACTTCGGCACATCGGCGAGATCAAGGCGTTCACGAATGCTGGCCATGATGATGAGCGCCAGGCTGAAGCCCGCTCCGGAACCGAGGGCAAGGGCGATGCTCTCGAACAGTCCGTAGTGCTCGTCGGCATTGATGAGCGGCACGGCCAGGATGATGCAGTTCGTCACGATCAGCGCAAGGTAGATGCCCAGCTTGTAGTACAGCGTGGGCGCGATCTTTTTCATCATGGTGTCAGCTGCCTGCACAAAGGCCGCCACGATGCCGATGAAGATCACGATCTTCAGGAAGCCCAGTGAATAGGGAACCATGACGTACATGTAAATGAACCAGCTCAGCACCGCGCTGATCACCATCACCATGGTGAAGGTGACGCTCATCCCGACGGCCGTTTCCATGCGCTTGGTCACGCCGAAGAAAATGCAGAGGCCCAGATAGCGGGCGAACACGAAATTATTGATGAGCGCCGAAGCGATGAAGATCGTAAATACTTTTTCCCACATATACCCTCCGGGTCAACCAAGTGCGGAGTGCGGAATGTGGAGTGCGGAATGACTTCTCACGCTTTCTCCTCTTCCTTCGATCCGCTTGTATCATGCCGCGAAGCTGTTCGTTGCCTGCTTTTCTCTCTACTCCGACCTCACGACTCCGAGCTGCTCTTAGTGCCCGCCGCTGCTCGCCCCGGTGCCGCCGAAGAACTTCCGGTCGATCCAGTTCAGCATGCCCATCAGCAGGCCCATGGCGAAAAATCCTCCTGTCGGCAGGATCATGATGAGCAGCGGCTTGCTGTCCAGTATGGCGTGGCCCCAGAGCGATCCCTTGCCCAGTAACTCGCGGAACACGCCGATCAGCACCAGCGCCAGCAGAAAGCCGAGCCCCATGGCAAAACCGTCGGCCACGGAGGGCCAGAACGTGTTCTTGCTGGCAAAGACCTCGGCCCGTGAAAGCACGATCGCAAAGGCGACGATCAGCATGATGTACAGTCCCATATCCTTGTACACTGCGCGCGAGTAGGCCGCCATGACAAGGTCCGTGACCGTCACCCAGGTGGCGATGATGAACATGTAGGAAGGAATGCGCACCTTGGGATGGATGAAGTTCCTGATCAGCGATACTGTGGCGTTCACCATGGTCATCACGAAGAGAACGGCAACTCCCATGAGGAACCCGTTCTTCACGCCGCTCGTGACCGCAACAGCCGGACAGAGCGACAGGGCCAGGCGGAACACGGGGTTTTCCCCGAAGATGCCGTTCTTGAAGATCGTTCCGTAGCTTACGTTCGTCATTTCTGCACCTCGCTGACCGAAGTTGTGACGCCGCTGCCGTATTTTTCCGCAAGCAACTGCACCCCGTCCCGTACGCCGTTCGTCACGGCCCTGCACGAGATCGTCGCCCCCGAGATGGCCTGAATGTTCTCCTTTGTTTCACCCTTGATCAGCACGAGCTGCGTGAACGTCTTTCCCTTGAACTGGTCAAGGAAGGGCGCCTCCTCGATCTGGTCGCCCAGGCCCGGCGTCTCACCATGGCCGAGGATCTTGATGCCCTTCACCCGCATGTCCGTATCCACTGAAATGAGCATTTTTATATAGCTTGAATAACCCTTGCCGGCCGTGGTGGCGATATAGGCAATGGACTTGCCCGATGCGGTGGCGCGAAAATACTCGTAGTTCTTTCCGTGGTTGCTCCAGTCGCCGGCCTTCGTGATCGGCTCCGTCGCTTCCGGTGCCATCCCCTTCAGGGCCTCTTCCTTTTCCTTCTTCTCTGCCTTGAACTTCACCGGCGACGTCGTCTTATACACCATGCCCATGATGCCTGCGGCGGCGATAAAAATGACGACAAGGCTGATCGTTATGCGCAGCATTTCTTTCATTTCCGGATCTCCTTCGCTTCTGCCTTCCCGAACACCCTGCTGCGCATCCGCCGGTCAAGGAGCGGGGCGAAGCAGTTCATCAGGAGAATGGCGAACATCACGCCCTCGGGATAGCCGCCCTTCAGCCTGATGAGCGCCGTCAGCGCGCCGGCGCCGACGCCGAAGACGATCTGCGCCGAGCGTATCGAAGGGCCGGTCACATAGTCGGTGGCCATGAAGAAGGCGCCCATGATCAGGCCGCCTGACATGAGGTGAATGAGCGCCTCTCCCGTGAACAGGCCCGCCTTGCCGCCGAATATCCAGGTCAGCGCCCCCACGGTGGCGATGAAGGTCACCGGAATATGCCAGGTGATGTACCGCTTGATCATAAGGAACGCGGCGCCGAGCAGCAGCGCGGCCACTGATGTCTCGCCGAGAGAACCGGCCCGGTTTCCCCAGAAGAGGTCCCCATAGAGGGCCGACTTGGTATGGAAAACCTCGAGCAGGCGGGCGAGGCCGTCTTCCTTTAATATACCGAGGGGCGTGGCAGTGGTCTTGGCGTCAGCGCTCATGATGGACGCTACCGGCTCGAAATAGGTCGTCATCTGCTTCGGAAAACTGATGAGGACGAAGGCCCGGCCGATCAGCGCGGGGTTGAAGATATTGTATCCCAACCCGCCGAAAAGCTGTTTCGTGATGACGATGGCAACGAACGATCCCACCGCCGGAATATAGAGGGAAACGCTCGACGGAACGTTCAGGGCGACCAGCAGCCCCGTCAGGAACGCGCTGCCGTCCGATGCCGTCACCGGCTTTTTCAGTATCTTCTGCGTCACCGCCTCGGAGATGATTGCGGTCACGATGCTCACCAGGATAATGGACAGGGCGCGCATGCCGAAATAATACACGGCCATGAGCGTTGCCGGCAGCAGCGCTCCGCTCACGCTCCACATGATCGCCTGGACGCTCTCTTCGGTGCGGACATGCGGTCCCACCGACACGATCAGGTTCGGCTGTGCCGGCTGCTCCTTCTTTGGGGATGCCTCCAT
>JBBIHD010000035.1:4449-13669 GCA_037447195.1 Nitrospirota bacterium
CCGACACGATCAGGTTCGGCTGTGCCGGCTGCTCCTTCTTTGGGGATGCCTCCATCTCAAGACCTCTCTTTTTCGGCTAAAGGGCAACCACGCCCCGGCGTGGCTTGCCCATGATCAGTTCTTCTTCTTTGCCAGTTCCTTCTTCGCCTTTTTGACCCATTGCACCATGGGCCGGTTCGACGGGCAGACGAAGGTGCAGGAGCCGCACTCGAAGCAATCCATCAGGTTATAGTCCTTTGCGTCCTCGTAGTGGCCCTTTTCGATGAACAGGCCGATCATGGAGGGCTGCAGTTTCATGGGACAGGCGTCAACGCAGCGCGCGCAGCGGATGCAGGGGCCGTAGGACCGTACGCTCACTTCGGTCTTGGGCAGCACCAGGATACCGGACGTTCCCTTGATCACCGGAACGTCGAGGGTAAACTGGCTCACGCCCATCATGGGACCGCCCGAGATGACCTTGGCGGCCCCTTCGGTCAGCCCCCCGGCTTCCTCGATGAGCTGCGAAAAGGGCGTCCCGATCCTGGCGAGGAAGTTCTTCGGCTCCCGGACCCCGCGGCCCGTGACCGTCACATACCGTTCAACAAGCGGTCTGCCGTGGCGGACGGCGCCGTAGATCGCCGCTGCCGTACCCACGTTCTGCACCACCACGCCCACGTCCATCGGCAATCCGCCCGCGGGCACGGTCCGGTTGACCGTTGCCTTGATCAGCATCTTCTCGGCGCCCTGGGGATACTTGACCTTCATGGGCCACACGACGATCTCGGGAGATCCGGCCGCGGCTTTTTTCATGACCTCGATCGCATCGGGCTTGTTCGATTCGATGCCGATATAGCCCTTCTTCACTCCCAGGACCTTCATCAGGATCTTCATGCCTTCAACGATGTCGATGGGCCGTTCGAGCATGAGGCGATGGTCCGAGGTCAGGTAGGGTTCGCACTCCGCGCCGTTCAGGATCACCACATCAACGGGTTTTTCCTTCGGCGGCGACAGCTTGACATGGGTGGGAAAGGTGGCTCCGCCCAGGCCGACGATCCCGGCTTCCTGGACGATGGTCTTCAGCTCTTCGGCGCTGAGCTTACCGTAATCGGGACGCTCCACCAGGCCCGGGACCCACTCATCCTTGCCGTCGCTCTCGATCACAATGGACTGGATGTTGGTCCCGAAGGGATGGGGAAAGGCGCCGATCGCCGAGACCTTGCCGGAGATGCTTGCATGGACCGGGACAGAGACGAATCCCGCGCTCTCGCCGATCTTCTCGCCTTTCTTGACTTCCTGCCCGATGGTGACAAGGGGTTTGCTGGGTGCGCCTATGTGCTGACTTACCGGGATGATTGCTCTTGCTGGTGTGGCGGCTGTAACGGTGGGCTTGCGGGAGGTTAGTTCTTTGTTCTCAGCGGGATGTATGCCGCCGGAGAATGTGGTATATGCCTTTACGGATCCAGTGGTTTGCATGCCTGCGTTCACCTTACCATTCAGGATTTAAAGTATCACGTTTCATCATATTGTTCTCATGATAATAACTTCTGAAATCAGAACTTGAGAATCACTAAAAGCCGCGCACTTTATAACAAACTGACAGGGAGGTGTCAAGCAATTTCTGCCGCGCACCGGGGACAGATACCGGTGCAGGAACTGGCTACAGGACCAAAAAAGCGTTATAAAAAAATAGAGACTCTGCAAGACAAGAAGGCGCAAAAAACCCTGCCTCCGGAGCGCAGGGCGCATCCCGGAGGGAATGCACAGCACAGGAGCTTTCATGACTGGAGGAATGACGGATGCTGAACCGGTACCGATGCTGCCTGATCGGGACTTCAGGTGGACAGGGCTGCTAAGGATGTCCGTTCAAAAAATGCCTCCCAACCGGCCTGGCGATCACCGGTTGGGACCGCAGGATCAGCACCTGCATGCACAACTGCTCACCCCTGCCGGAGGAACGAGGCCCTCATCATGCCACGGACACAACTTCCTTCACGCCCGGAACTTCCTGCTTCAGGATCTTTTCAACCCCCATTTTAAGGGTCATCGTGGACATGGGACAGGAACCGCAGGCGCCGCGCAGCCGCACCTTCACCACACCGTCCGCTTCCACGCTCACGAGCTCAATGTCGCCGCCGTCAGCCTGCAGCGACGGACGCACTTTCTGCAATGCCGCAAGAACTTGTTCTTTCATGATCGCCCCCTCGGAAAGACCGGATTATACTGCAGAATTTACTTGCAGTGCCATTATACACCATTTCATTTCTGCTGTACAAACGATTTATCCTAAAAACGGCAGTTGGACGAATGAACACGGATATAATGCGGACCCGCAGAGGGCATGGCGCATGGAGCAGAGGGTATAGACGCTATGCGCTTTGCTCTATGCTCTATGCTTCTTGACGCGTCAATTCGCGTTCATTCGCGGCTAAATGCTTTTTTCAGGTTTATTTGAAGCACCCTTCCGGACAAAGAGACGGGCCGGCCTTTTACGTTGACTTGAAGTGCTTCGTCTGCTATTGTTTTTACGGACCAGGCGCACACTGCTGCTCCTCGCCTCGCCCCGAAATGCAATGATCTGTCGCTGGCTTCTGCTGCTCGTCGCATTATCCAGCGATCCTCGACAGTATGACAAAACTATTTCTCATAGGCCTTGGCGGTTTTTTCGGCGCCCTGGCCCGCTACGGCGTTTCCCTCTGGATCGGCCAGAACTGGGGCCGGACCTTCCCCCTCGGCACGCTCGTGGTGAACGTAACGGGATGCTTTCTGATCGGACTGCTGATGCCCCTGCTGACCGTGAAGTTCATGGCCAGTCCGAACCTCCGGCTCTTTCTGACCATCGGATTTCTGGGCGCCTATACGACCTTCTCCACCTTCGAATACGAGACGAACGCGTTGATCACCGATGGTGAATGGCTTTTTGCCGCGCTCAATGTATCGCTGAGCGTTCTTGCCGGCTTCGCTGCTCTCAAGATGGGGGAAGCGCTCGCACGAAGCATATAGGCTTGTCCTTGCACTTCACTAAGGAGACAGGAACATGGTAAAAAAAGGTCCTGCGAAAAAACTATCAGTCTACGTGGACGAAGCGGACAAGGCGGGCGGGATACCGGTCTACGAGGCGCTGATCAAGCTGTGCTACCGGAAAAAGATCTCAGGCGTAAGCGTATTCCGGGGCGTGGCAGGCTACGGGAGCGACGGGCTGCTGCATACGTCGAAGATCCTGGAGCTCTCAACGACCCTTCCCGTAAAGATCGAGGCCGTGGATTCGCAAGAGATGATCGCGTCGATCCTGCCGGAAGTGACGGCACTGGTGCAGAAGGGCCTGGTAGAAGTGTCGGACACGGAGGTGATCAAATGCTGCGCTCCTCCTTCCACCCCTGAGCGCCGATGAGCGGAACGAAGACGCAGGGAATGCTCTTCTCCGTCTTCGGGCCTTCCGGCGTTTTTGTTATCTTCAGGAGCTGCTGGGAGAAGCGCTCTCCCACGGGGATCACCATGGCGCCGCCTTCCCGCAGCTGGCCCAGCAGATGCTGCGGCACCTCGGGCGCGCCGGCGGTGACCATGATGGCATCAAAGGGCGCCATCTCCTTCCAGCCATAGGTTCCGTCGAATACCTTGATGGCCGCGTTCCGGCATCCGATCCGGTCGAGCGTCTCCCGCGCTGTGGCTGCCAGGGCCTTGATCCGCTCTACGGAATAGACCTTTTCGCACAAGTGGGCCAGCACCGCTGTCTGGTAGCCCGAACCGGTGCCGATCTCGAGCACCCGCTCGGGACCCGTCAACGCCAGAAGCTCGCTCATGAGCGCTACCATATAAGGCTGTGAGATCGTCTGGCCTTCGCCGATGGGAAGTGCATGGTCGCCGTAGGCTGAAAAACGGAGCGCTTCAGGCAGGAATTCGTGCCGGGGGACGGCGCGCATGGCGGCAAGCACCCGCTGGTCCTTGATGCCGCGGGCCTGGAGGTCATCGACCATCGCCTTCCGTTCCCGCTCGAAATTGATCACTCGCTGCTCCTGGCGCCGCCATGGGCCCGACTGCCGGGCGTTATCTGCTCAAGGCCTTTCAGGCGATCAAAGGACGAATAATCCGTCAGGTCCAGATGGAGGGGGGTGATGGACACCATCTTGCGGTCTATGGCGTCAAAATCGGTCCCTTCGCTGCGCTCCCAGTCCGGTTCTCCCCCGCCGATCCAGTAGTATCGCTTGCCGCGGGGATCAACGCGCTCAACGGCCATCTGGTGATAGATGCGCTTTCCGAGCCGCGTGATCATCGTCCCCGCTATATCGCTCAGCGGCAGGTTCGGAACATTCACGTTCAGCAGCGTCCCTTCCGCAAGACCCATTTCGAAGATCTTCGCGGCCGTACGGAATGCCACCTCGGCAGCATCGGCGAAGAGGAAACTCTCCCGGGCGGCAAGGGATATGGCAAAGGACGGAATGCCGAGCAGCCGCGCCTCTATTGCGCCTGCCACGGTTCCCGAGTAGGTCACGTCATCGCCGAGGTTCGGCCCCTTGTTGATGCCCGAGACCACGAGCCGCGGCGTCTCTTTCAGCATGCCTTTGACCCCGATGTTGACGCAGTCCGTGGGCGTGCCGTTCACGCTGAACACGGACTCCCTGATCTCCTCGATCAGGAGCGGCCGGTGGAGCGTCATGGAATGGCCGGCAGCGCTCCGTTCCCGGTCAGGCGCCACAATCACCACCTCGTCGAGATCACGCAACCTTTTCGCCAGGATCTGGATGCCGGGAGAATATACGCCATCATCGTTCGTTACAAGGATCATGTCAAACACCCTTCAAAAATGTAATTATTATTGTAACTGCTCAGGTGCTCGGGTCAGCCACGAGCGATAGGCGCTGTGAGCGTGCAGTGCAAGCGCCCGTGGACCGAAAGCGCTGAGGGTATAAGCACTTGTTCTGTTGAAGTTTCGGCGTTTTATGGCACGCTAAGCGCCAGAGCGAGCGGCTGACCTGAGCAATTACGTTTATTATCCGATTTTATCAGATGTTATCCGTGTCGAAATGCATTTTTTTAATCTGCTTTTGGGACAGGGCAGGTAACATCTTATACCATCCGACCAACTGCTGCCACCCGAAAAAGAGAAAGGCCCGGAATATCTCCGGGCCTTGATAAAGATGGTCGGGGCGAGCCGATTTGAACGGCCGACCTCTCGCACCCCAAACGAGTGCGCTACCAGACTGCGCTACGCCCCGAATGCTGCAAAAAAATACTCTACAACGAGGAAACCAAAGTCAAGCGCCTGCAGGACCCGGAACGCCATGGAGCCCGGCGCCGCATCCTGCTTATTTCAACAGCTCCAATATGTCCCGAAGCTCTTTTTTTACCGTATCTATGATCGCATCAACATCCTGCGCCTTCGAACCGTTCAGCTTCCGCTTGGCACCCGAGATCGTGTAGCCTTCGTCGTACAGAAGCTGCTTGATGCGCAATATGTTCTTGAGGTCCTTTTCCTTATAGATCCGCTGGCCTGACTTCCCTTTATCAGGCCGCAAAGCGGGAAATTCGGTCTCCCAATACCGCAGCACATAGGGTTCCAGCCCCGTGAGCCTGCTCACCTCACCGATCCGGTAAAAAAGCTTACGCGGTGGTTGTGGATTCGACGACATGGTCCTTGAATATCATGCTCGGACGGAAGCTGACCACTTTCCGCGGCGTGATCTCGATCTCCTGGCCTGTTTTGGGATTGCGACCTTTTCGCGCGTTCTTGCTCCTGACAACAAAATTACCGAAACCGGAGAGTTTTACGGTCTGCCCTTCCTTCAGTACAAGTTTGATGGTTTCCAGGATCATCTCTACCAGTTCTTCGGAGTCCTGCTTCGGCAGGCCTACCTTTTCAAAAACCTCCGAGATGATGTCCGCCTTGGTCATAACCACCTCCTGAATGGTCGATACTATAAAAGATACCGTTTCCTTTGTCAAGGCAAAAGTGTAGATGAATCGGGGTGTTATGATATATATCATACCATTTTTCTCATAATAGGGCTTAAATGGATATCATGCTTTCTTGTTACACCAGCCCAAGGTCAGGCAGCCTGAGGTACCTATGGTAAACTTAAAGCACGACCGATCCCTTTCCCGTATCACAATTACATCGTCTGCGGGACCGGCAGTGAATTACCGAATCAGGCGGGCACCCGCTATCAAGTTGAAATTACGGTAAAATCAAAACCCTGAAAGGAGGTTACGGCCCTTCTTTGTGACCCTTTGGTCGCACCAGCATACAGGTCCCGCACCACTACCGGCACTTCATCTTAACCGTAAAGGAGGAACAGGTACATGCAAAAACGGATCATTGCGTTCCTGGCGGTCCTGACGGCCGCTGCGCTCTCTGTTCTGGCTCTTTCAACAGCCGACGCGCAAAAGGCAGCTCCCCGGAAGAAGGCCTCAACGAACAGCGCAGCATGCTATGGTTGTCATGCTACGGTCAAAGAGCTCCACACCATGGGCAAGCATTCTCGCGTCGATTGTTCCTATTGCCATGAGGGGCTGGATAAGCATCAAAAGAATCCCGGCCCTGATACCCGTCCGGCAACGAACACGGCCTGGCAGGCCTGCGGCCAGTGCCATAAGGAACAGTTCAACAGCTTCATGAACGTATCGCATCATCGGCCCGCTCGCGATGAGAAATCGCAGCTCACGAACCGCTCGCCCAATCCCTTCTGGGACAAGCTGATGATGGGCCACGGATTCACCAAGGAGCATGCCCTCACCCGCAGCCATAATCTCATGCTCATCGACCACATTGTCGTGGACCGCGCCTTCGGCGGCCGCTTCGCGCCGAAGAACGGCTGGCGATACGTGCTCGAGACCGGCAAGGTATCGGACGTGCTCGTGGACCGGGAGCCTTCAACATCGGATCAGAAGAAGTTCATCCCCCAGTCAGCCACTGCCGCCAATCCTGTCTGCCTGCAGTGCAAGACCCAGGACCATATCCTGAAATGGGCCTACATGGGCGATCCTGTTGAGGGCGCGCAATGGTCCCGGACGTCAAAGGTCGTCGAGGCCGCCAGGGACGTCCAGCATGGACTGAACTGCTTCACCTGCCATGATCCCCATGCGGCCAAACCCCGCATTGTGCGCGACGGCCTGATCGAGGCGCTCACGCGGCCCGAGAAGGACACCCTGTGGCACAAGGACCCCAAGCGGACCGGCATACAAGTGCTCGAGATGGGCGTCCGGGGCTTTACCCGGAAGATCGCCCTGCTCGACAAATATGACTCGCGGCTCCAGTGCGGCCAGTGCCATGTGGAGTACAACTGCAATCCCGGCACAGACCCGAAAACAGGCGAAAAGGTCGCCATGGCCGACCGCCGGACGAACCATTTCCCCTACAAGGACGTCTTCGGCATCTATGATCACTATGTGAACCAGATATCGTTCCTGGATTTCCGGCATGAGATCACGGGCGGCCTGCTCTGGAAGGCCCAGCATCCCGAAGCGGAGGCGTTTTACAACTCGAAGCATGCCAAGGCGGGCGTGCAGTGCGACCACTGCCATACGCCGAAGGTGAAGGACAAGAAGACGGGCAAGACCTATACGTCCCATTTCGCCGCGACTCCCCGCATCATGCTGAAAGACACCTGCCTCAAATGCCACGCAGCATGGTCCGAGGAAGAGGCAAAATACGCCATCGACTCGGTCAAGGCCTATACCAGGGGAAAGCTGCGAAAGGCCGAGTTCTGGCTTGACCTGCTTATCGATGCGATCGCTGAGGCGAAAAAGACGGGCGTGAGCGCTGATGCGGTCAAAAAGGCCCAGGACCATCATCTGAGAGCGCACATACTGTGGGAATGGTGGACCGCCGAGAACTCGGACGGCTTCCATAATCCTGAAATGGCCCGGGAGTCACTTGCAAAATCGATCGATGAATCTCAGGCAGGAATCAAACTGCTGAACGATGCGATGGGGAAAAAGTAGCACTGCTGCCTTATTGAACGAAAGCGGGGCGAATGATCGCCCCGCTTTTTTTGACCCGCAGCTGACACAACCTCAAACTGCAGTTTTAAAAAATCTGCTTGCTTCCCCTGCCGGAATGGTATAGAATTTCTTGCGATAAAGGTTCCTTGTCTTGCTCCTCATGATTGCTGAATTGCGATAGGGACAGTCCCCCCGGAACCTAAGGGGACAGTCCCTCTTCATCAGAAAGCCCCATTCCCGCAGGGAGGTGCAGTGAGATGACCCAGGTAGTTACCGTATCGAGCGTTGAAAAGATCGATGAACTTAAAAAAAACATTGAGTCGCTTTTCCAGGAAGGAAAATACGAAGAGATCACCCAGTCCATCGGCATGCATTCCATCCTGATCGATCCGGAACATACGAAAAAAGACCAGAGGCAGCTCTACCGTATGGTCCTGGAACTCCTGAAAAACAAGGTGCGCCGGGAGAATCCAAAGGCCTACTCGTCATGGCTGTCGGCCTTTCCGCAGCTCATGGCCGGGATAGGGGAAAAAAAGCAGGTAGTGACGGACAAGGCTGCTGCGGAAACCCTGGCTTCGCACCAGGGATCCTTTGGACCCTTCGCGTCAGTTGATGCCTTCTTCTGGTGGGCCCTTCACGACCGCCGGCTGCCGCTTGCACAGATCGTTCTGTATATTATGACGACGGTGAAGATGCACAGATAGAAACCGAACAGGGACTGTCCCCTTAGGTTCCAGGGGGGCTGTCTCTTACAACACCGATCCAACCGCTCCTATCACCTCATCCACCGTAATACCCGCCATACAGACAACATTGATCTTGCAGGACCGCTGGAAGCAGGGGGAGCAATCGGTCCCCATCCGGATAACCCGGTGGCTTTCGCCGTAGGGGCCCGTCCTCCAGGGAGCAGTGGGGCCGAACAGCGCAAGCACCCTTCCTCCTGCGGCCGCGGCGAGATGCATAGGGCCCGTATCGGTGGTGATGAAGAGATCAGCGATTGCTGCCAGCGCCGCGAGCTCCTTGAGCGACGTCTCCCCTGCCCAGTTTTGGGCCTTCTCCCGCATCTGTGAAATGATCCGTCCCGTCGTTATTCTATCAGCAGGGCTGCCCGAGAAAATGACCACCGCGCCCTTCTCACGGACAAGACGGTCTGCCAGCTCCGAAAAATTCTTCTCCGGCCAGAGCTTGGTCTCCCACCGGGCCATGGGATTGATCACAACGAGCGGAGAAAAATGATTCACCGCGCTTCCCCGCTTTTCTCGTTCACTCCGTACTCCGCAAGCCCCCTCACCTTGATCCTCTCCCG
>JBBIHD010000036.1:0-13137 GCA_037447195.1 Nitrospirota bacterium
CAGGAGCAGTTGGACGCGGATAGAGTCTGATCTGCGCGGATAAGGCAAGGCAGAGCTCTGGAGATGTGGTTTTTCGAGGCCTTATCAGCAGGCGAAGAGGAGAACGCAGAGAGGTTGTTCTTAGCGACGGCAGGCGGTCTATGGCGCTTTCACCTTGCATTGTCCCCGGCCCTCGGCTTTGCGGACCAGCTTTTGATCAAAGGTGTAAAACATCCGGCATCCCTGACATGACGCGAGGTGAAGCGCATCGGCGAAGTCCATGCCGTCGGCGTACCATTGAAGTGCCACCATCATGCGGTGTGGGTGGTGCAACGCTACGTTCGGAAGGCCGCAGAGCTTCGTGAACGCTTCATGAATAGCGGTCGGCGAAAATCCATAGGCGTGGCGCAAGACCCATTCGGATTCGAGCAGGACCGTGTCGGGAATGAGGAGACCGTCTTTTTTGAAAACAGACATGGCCTTCTCTGACTGGGTGGGGTCATCTCCGGTCAGAAGGCGAACTATGATATTGGTGTCAACGCCGATCACGTTTCATGCTCCTCGCGCCCTCTTTGACGGCCTCTTCCATCTCCTCCAGGGTCTTCGGCCTGCCGGTGTAGGCAAGGCAGGAGGCAACCTCGCGCAGAGAGGTTTCCGGGAATGGGGAGGCAGGCGTCAGGAGAACGCCGTCGTCCGTGTTGATGGCCTGGAGTTCCTGCCCCGGCTCCCAGTGATGATGGTTTCGGATCTCCTTGGGGATGATGACCTGGCCCTTGCTTGAAAGTTTTGTGGTCGGCATGGGGTCTCCCGATAGGTAAGATTTTTGTAAGACAATGATACCGCGCGAGGCATGCTGTTGTCAAGGTAGAATTGCTTTGCCGGCTTCTTTCGGTTCTTTTGCCAGTGCCCACAGGCCAGAGCGCTGAGCCAGGGCCGAGAGAAATATCAGCACCCGAGGAATGATGAGGAAACAATAGTGAATGCAGTGAACATCGTGACAGCGCGGAAGCTGGCGAAGAACTACAACTCCCTGCGCGCCGTAGACGGCGTTGATTTCGAGATCCGGCAGGGTGAATGTTTCGGGTTTCTGGGACCGAATGGCGCGGGCAAGACCACGGTGATGCGGATCATCTCCTGTTTCCTGGCGCCCTCGGCCGGGTCCGTGTCGGTCTTCGGCCTCGACGCGGCGCAGGAGCCCGATCGCATCAAGTCGCGCATCGGCGTGATGCCCCAGGAGGCCAATCTCGATCCTGACCTGAATGTGCTGGAGAACCTGATCGTCTATGCCCGGTATTTCGACATTCCAAAGCGATCTTCCGCGCCCCGGGCGGCGGCGCTCCTGGATTTTGTCGAGCTGGGCGGAAAGACGAATGTAAGGATCAAGGAGCTTTCAGGAGGCATGAAGCACCGGCTGCTGCTCGCCCGGGCGCTGATCAACGAGCCGGAGCTGCTGATCCTGGACGAACCGACCACGGGCCTCGACCCGCACAGCCGCCGAGCCGTGTGGGAGAAGCTCGAGGACCTGAAGGCCAGGAACACCACCCTGCTGCTCACGACGCATTATATGGAAGAGGCGGAGCGGCTCTGCGACCGCGTCGCGATCATGGATTCGGGCAGGATCGTGACCATAGAGCCGCCGGCAACGCTGATGGAGCGGCATGGGGGGAACCTGGAGCAGGTCTATCTCCGGCTGACGGGGAGGAGCCTTGCGGATTAACTTCTTGCGCGCATTCAGGGTCTGGCAGCGCCACTGGACCGTCCATACCAAGCTTTACAAGTCCAGCTTCGCGCTGAACTTTGCCGAGCCGGTGCTGTACCTGGTGGCCTTCGGCATGGGGCTCGGCGTGTACGTGGCCGAGATCAACGGCATGCCCTACATCCGGTTCATCGCGCCGGGCATCATTGCGTCATCGTCGGTCTTCGCCGCCGTGTACGAGTGCTCCTACGGCACCTATGTGCGCATGGAGTTCCAGCGGACCTTTGACGCCATCCTGGCCACTCCCGTTGGCATCAACGACCTGGTGGCCGGAGAGCTGTTCTGGGGCGCCACCAAGAGCG
Organism: Nitrospirota bacterium; assembly: GCA_037447195.1. Classification (GTDB taxonomy): domain Bacteria; phylum Nitrospirota; class UBA9217; order UBA9217; family UBA9217; genus GWC2-57-13. The sequence goes on from JBBIHD010000036.1 coordinate 2,038, forward strand.
TGATCTACGGCGCCTCCATCACCCTCGTGGTGGCGCTGTTCGGCCTTGTCGATTCGCCGGCTGTCGTCCTGGTGGTCCCCGTGATCTTCCTGGGAGGCATCATATTCGCGGAATTGTCGCTCATTTTCGCGGCCCTTGTGCCGGGCATCGATTCGTTCAGTTATTTTTTCACCCTCTTCATGACGCCCTTGTTCCTCTTTTCCGGCATCTTTTTTCCCCTCGATGTGCTGCCTCCGGCCGCGGCCACGATCGCCTCGTTCACGCCCCTCTATCATCTTGTAACAGCCTGCCGGGGACTGGCAGCGGGCGCTCCCGCAGGCGTCCTGATGAACGTGTTCTGGCTTGGCGCAACAGCGCTGCTGCTCGCTCCCTTTCCTTTCAGGCTCATGCGCAGAAGGGTGATTCACTGATTCCTCAGCCCGCCGCACCAGATTCTGGTATACTATAAAGGTTTGCTCTGAGCGCCCGTACGCCATGAGATCACCCCTGTCATATACTCGCTTCACGCCGCGCGCGGCCGCGGCCCTTGGCATCCTTGCGCTTGCGGGGCTTGCAGGGAATTATCTCAGTATTTCCCTCTTTTTCGGCGTGGACTTCATACTCGGCAGCGTTGCCGTGATGCTGGCCCTGCGTCTTTTCGGCATTGTTCCCGGCGTCATGGTGGCGGTCATTGCGGGCAGCTATACGTTCTTCCTCTGGAACCATCCCTACGCGCTCCTGATCCTGGCTGCCGAGGCGCTCTTTGTCGGATCGATGCTGCGCCGGGGCCAGGACAACCTGGTGCTGCTCGATGCCGTGTACTGGGTTGTCATCGGCACTCCCCTGATCTGGCTCTTCTACTTCGGCGTGCTGGAGATGGACGCCCAGGCAACGCTGCTGGTCTTGCTGAAACAGAGCGTGAACGGGATCCTGAACACGGTCCTGGCAAGCCTCCTTATCGGTCATGCTCCGCTCGCGCGGTGGGTAAGCGGCATTCCGGGCAGGCCCGTCAGCTCCCTGCGGCATACGCTTTTCAACATCATGATGCTGCTGGCAATCGTGCCGGTGCTCATGACCATGGTGATCGACAGCCGGCACGAGTTCAGCAACATTGAGGCCACAAGCGTCCGGGAACTGGAATCGGTCGCTTTAAAGACCGAGGAAATTCTGTCCTTCTGGCTCAAAAACCATCTCCGCGCTGTCAGCGAAGTCGCGCGCACCGCCTCCCGGGAGCCCCTGAAGCCCACTGCGCGGCTCCAGGAGACGCTTGATAACACCAAACGGCTCTTCCCCGACTTCTACAATATGTACATAGCCGATGCTTCGGCCAGGACCGTGGCCTTTCATCCACAGGTGAATGAAAAAGGGCAGAGCACAATCGGCCTCGATTTTTCCGACCGCATCTATTACCGGGAAATGAAAGCAACAGGCAGGGCGGTGATATCGGATGTGTTCGAGGGGCGGGGCGGCGTCTTTTCTGCCATCGTCACATTAAGCGTTCCGATAATTAAAGAAAAAAAGTTCAGCGGCTATGTCCTCGGCGCTGTGAACCTCGACCATATCCGGGAGCGCCTCATCACGTTTAATCAGCCCTGGCCCTTCCGGACAACGCTGCTGGACCGTAATAAGACCGTGATCGCCAGCACCCGTGACGATCTCAAGCCGCTGCAGACCTTTGCACAAGGAGGCACCAGGAGGCCTGGTCCTCCGGGCTCGAAGGTCTCGATTCTTTCTTTTGCCGACCCGGGGCTTCCCCCCATGGAGCAGTGGCGACAGTCCTTCTTTGTCAGGGAGCTGCCTTTTTCCGATGACATCCCCTGGACCATCGTCGTTGAGTCTCCCCTTGCGCCCTTTCGTGATCAACTCTATCGGATCCAGATCGGCAGCTTTGCGCTGATCCTGGTGCTGATGCTGCTGGCTGTGGCGGTATCTCTGGTGCTGAGCGGAGCGCTTGTTGGTCCATTGCGCAGGCTTGCGGCCGTGACGAGCAATCTTCCGTCCCGGGTCTCGGTCAAAGAGCGTGTTGACCTGCCTGAAAGTCCGGTGATGGAGATCGACTCCCTGATCAGGAATTTCCAGGCCATGGTCTCGGCCCTGAGCGGCAAGTTCCGTGAGATCGAAAGCGCGAACCGCACCATGCGGCAGTCGGAAGAGAAATACCGGACCCTCTTCGAGCAGTCAAAGGACGTGGTCTTCATCAGCACCCGGGAGGGCAGGTTCCTGGACATCAATCCCGCAGGCGTCGAGCTCTTCGGCTACGCTTCAAAGGATGAGATGCTGCAGATGGACATCGTAGAGGACCTCTATCTGAACGCCAGCGACCGGAAGCGGCTGATCGACAATTACGGGCAGAAGGGATATGTGAAGGACTTCGAGGTCGTCATGAAAAAGAAGGACGGAGAACCGGTGACCGTTCTTATCACGGCGACGGTGGAGCATGATGCGAAGGGAGGCATTGCGCTGTTCCGGGGCACCATGCGCGACGTGACCCAGCTTAAAAAACTGGAACAGCAGCTTCTCCAGGCCCAGAAAATGGAGGCCGTGGGACAGCTTGCAGGCGGCGTGGCCCATGATTTCAACAACATCCTGACGGCCATCGTGGGATACGGCAACCTGGCCAAGATGCAGATGAAGGCCGATGATCCTCTCTGCAGGAATGTGGAGAACATCCTCACCGCGGCCGAGCGCGCCGCGAACCTCACACACGGGCTGCTGGCCTTCAGCCGGAAGCAGATCATCAATCCAAAGCCGGTGCATGTGAATGCCGTGGTCCGGGAAGTGGAGAAACTGCTTCGCCGCCTGATCGGCGAGGATATTGAATTCCTCACCGTCCTGACCCCCGATGATCCGACCGTGATGGCGGACTCCGGCCAGCTCCAGCAGGTGCTGATGAACCTCGCGACCAACGCCCGCGACGCCATGCCGAATGGGGGTGTTCTGACCATCGAGACCTCGCTGGTGAGGTGGGAGGGCAGCGGGGCGGATTCCAGCGCGCCGGGAGGGGCAGGCGACTACGTTCTCGTCGCCATATCAGACACAGGGGCCGGCATGGATGAAAAGGTCCGTTCCCGGATATTTGAGCCCTTCTTCACCACCAAGGAGGTGGGCCGCGGTACGGGATTGGGCCTTGCCATCGTGTACGGCATTGTGGCCCAGCACGAAGGATTCATCGAGGTGTCGAGCGCCCCAGGAACAGGCACGACCTTTCATGTCTATCTGCCCGTTATCCAGGCCGACAGCGTGGAGACGGCTGCCGATAAAGTCAAGGCGGTGCGCGGCGGGTCTGAGACCGTGCTCGTAGCCGAGGATGATCCCGCGGTCCGGGAGCTTATTACGGACATTCTGAAAAAGTACGGCTACCAGGTCATAGCCGCCGCGGACGGCGAAGAAGCAGTCCGCCTCTTTCAGGAGCATGCGGAGCGGATAGACCTGCTGCTGCTGGACGTGATCATGCCGAAAAAGAACGGCAGGGATGTGCTGCGGGAGATCGCTGATGCGCGGCCCGGCATCAAGGCGCTGTTCCTGAGCGGCTACACAGCGGACATCATTCAGCGCCAAGGTCTGGATGATGAAGGCCTGGCGGTGATCATGAAGCCTGTATCCATACCGGACCTGCTGGGAGCGGTCCGGTCAGCGTTGGACGGGGCGCAGAGTGAACACTGATCAATGAGGGGGCAGGGCGACGATGAAGGATTTTTTCCACTTGCGGGAGCTGGGCACCACAGCACGTCAGGAGATCGCTGCCGGCGCGACGACGTTCGTCACCATGGCCTACATCATCATCGTGAACCCCAAGGTCCTGGAGGCGGCGGGGTTGCCCTTCGGTCCCTCCATGGTGGCCACGATCCTGACGGCTTTTGTCGGCACCCTGCTGATGGGCCTCTACGCGAGGAGGCCTTTTGCCGTCGCGCCTTACATGGGCGAGAATGCCTTCATCGCCTTCACGGTCGTGAAAGTGCTCGGTTTTTCCTGGCAGACGGCCCTGGGCGCCATCTTCATCAGCGGCCTGCTCTTTGCGGCACTTACCCTCCTGAAGGTCCGTTCCTGGCTCGTGAACTCTGTTCCTGAACCGCTCAAGATCGGGTTCAGCGTGGGCATCGGGCTGAACGAGACCGGCATCGTGCGGCTCGGGGTCCAGGGCGCTCCGGTGCATGTGGGGAACTTCGGCGATCCGGCGGTGCTGCTCGCGGTCCTGGGCTTCCTGCTCACGGGGTTCCTGATGGTCCGGGGAGTGAAAGGCGCTATCCTGATCGGCATGGCCTCGGTCACGGCCCTTGCCGCTCTGTTCGGACTGATCGCGCCTCCCGAGCGCATCATCAGCCTGCCGCCGGACATCAGCCCCATCTTCGGGCAGTTCGACATCGCGGGAGCGCTCACCTTCAAGGCCTTCCCCGTCATCCTCGTCATCCTGGTGCTGATCTTCGTGGACACCATGGGAACGCTCATCGGCGTGTCCTACAAGGCGGGGCTGCTGGACAGGAACGGGAACCTTCCGGAGATCGAAAAGCCCATGCTCTGCGACTCCATCTCCACCATGGCAGGCGCGATCTTCGGCACGACGGCGTCGGGCGCTTACATTGAATCCGCGGCCGGTGTTGCCGCGGGCGGACGGTCCGGCCTGACGGCTGTCACGACCGCTTTGCTCTTCCTGGCCGCGCTCTTCTTTGCTCCGCTTTTCACGATCGTGCCGTCCTATGCCTACGGCCCGGCGCTCATCATCGTGGGCATGCTGATGCTCTCGCCTGTTGCGCGGCTGAACTTCGGGGACCTTGCCGAGATCATCCCGGTCTTCACGATCATCGTGCTGATGAGCTTCACCTACAACATCGGCTTCGGCATGACCGCCGGGTTCGTGGTCCATCCCCTCATGAAGGCCCTTTCCGGCCGCGTCCGCGAGGTCCATCCGGGCATGTGGGTCCTCGCCGCGATCTCTCTGCTCTTCTTCTTTTATTATCCGTATTGATCACTTTGGAAGACACTAACGGACAACCTCGGCTGATAGTGGACGTTGATGCATTTAGGGCAAAACGCCAATCGTTCCATGCCGCGCCAAGCCCGCCTCGATGCCCCAGGCGCCCTGCATCACAGTCGGCAGGCCGTTGTTATGCGCATGCTTCCATATCCTCTGCATGTCATTCTTTAGATGGCCGAAATAGCTTATTCTCGCTACTTTAATCGTATAGCAAGGCATAATTATCGCGGAATACCGGTTGTCTTACTTGACAGACGCCCTGAAATGGTTCTATCATTTACCAAGAGAGTAAAGGAGGATGAGATCATGAAAACGAAAAAACAAGAATACATAGATAAGATGGCAAGTGAGCTTAAAGAGTGGTCGGCCAAGATCGACGAACTGGAGGCCAAGGTTAAAACAGCCAAGGCCGACGTGAAGATAGGGTACGAGAACCGGGTTCGCGAGCTGAAGGAAAAGCGCGAGACAGCAGTGCAAAAGCTCCAGGAGGTAAGAGAGTCAAGCGGCGAGGCGTGGGAAGCAATGAAAGCCGGTGTGGAAACCGCCTGGAAGGACTTCAAGGACGCTTTCTCAGCTGCGAGGGACAAATTCAAAAAGGCGGCCTAGCCTGAAGCAGATCCCATGGTGTTGACTTCGCGTTTCGGCTTTCGAGCTTGGCGACCGAGTGTCCGTAGCTTTTCTCTGCGAACTCTGCGTGCTCTGCGAGAGACCGCCTTCGCTTTAATTCAGGATTCCCGCATTGTCAACTTCCTGCCTTTGCGAGAGGCGCTGCAGGTTTTTTAAGCTGGTCCATGCCGCAGCGCCCGCGCCGACCGCCCTGCTAATGCTTGTGGCCGAAGCTTTTTTTCTCCAGCCATTTCGGGATCAGGAAGAAGAGAAGGACCATCACGACACCCAGGACGATGGCGAGCCGGGAGCGGACGGCCAGGGCCGAGCCGAAATAGTTGTAGGCGAAGGTGAGAGGGATCATGTCGAAGAAGGTGGCAAGAGCGAAGCGGGAGAGGGACATTTTCGTGAGCCCCGCGCCGTAGCTCACCACGTCAAAGGAGACAACGGGGATCAGGCGGGAAAGGAACACGATGCGCGTGAGGAGCTTGTTCGAGCAGGCGCTGCAGAAGTTGATATGCCCTCCTATGTGGCGCTCCACGAACTCACGGCCGAGGGAGCGGGCGATCAGGAACGCCGCTACCGCGCCGGCCAGGGCGCCGATGACGGAGTATACTGTCCCAAGCAAGGGGCCGAAGAAGGCGCCTGCCGCTATGTCCAGCGGAACGCTCGGAATGGGACTTACCACAACGGCAATGGCCATGGCCGCCATGTAGAGCAGCGGTGCGAGAGGCCCGGCCTCTGCAAGCCATTGCTTCAGCTGATCAACCGAGAATAGCGCCCCCATATCCCAGAAGAAGGGGGAAAGAAAGAGCGCTGCTGCCAGGATGGCCAGCAGGGTGATCTTGACGATCGATGGTATTGTCATTTTAGCATCGCCTCAGACCTGAAGCATGAGTAAGCAGAATAATCCACCACGGAGGCACTGAGACACGGAGGAAACTATAAGCAGTTCATAAGGAACACCTCAGACCAATTAATCAAAGGCCAAAGGCAAAGAACAAGGCCAACTCACACGAAGCCACGAAGCACACGAAGGGAAGCGATTCAAAATTGATGATCTGTTCATTTGGACATTTACCTTTGTGACTTCGTGCCTTCGTGTGAAAACTGGGTTGTAGGTTTTGATCCAAAAAAGCTGAAATATAAAGAAGCGAGAAAGTAAAGCTCCTTAAAGGTTTCCTCCCCGCCTCAGTGGTTAAATCAGCTTTACTGGCCCTTCATCAAGTCCCGGCCTTCCGCGCGCGCATCACCTCGCAACCAGCCGAAAAGTCCTGATCCGCAAGCCCCTGCTTCATGGCCAGCCCGAAGATCTCCTTGACAACGTTTCCCGCGGGCAGGACCGCTCCGGTCTCATAGGCTGTCTCCGCGGCAAGGTGCAGGTCCTTATGCATCCACTGGAGCGGAAATTCCGCATCATAGTCGCCTGCCAGGACCTTTGCTTTCTTGAAGGCCAGGAAGGGCGCTGCCACCACGGTGCCCAGCAGCGTCTCGAGCAGCGCTTCCTTCTTCAGGCCAAGCGACTCACCCAGGGCCGTTGCTTCGGCCATGGCCACCATGGCTGAGCCGAGCATCAGGTTGTTCACCATCTTCATGGCCGAGCCCATGCCGTGGCCTCCCATGTGATGCACGGCCTTGCCCATGGCTTCGAAGAGCGGCCGCGCTTCATCCACGTCCTTCTGCTCCCCTCCCACGAAGAACAGGAGCTGTCCCTGCTCAGCGGGCGCCTTCGACCCGCCGACAGGAGCGTCGATGAACCGCACGCCGCGCTCCTTCGCCTCCAGGGACATGAGCTTTGAAAAGGAGGGGTTCACCGTGCTGCAGTCGATCCAGAGGGAGTTCTTCGGCATCTGGGGCAGGAACGCCTCCTTGCCCAGGAGCGCCGTCTCGGCCACGGCGTCCGGCTTCGAGAGCATGGTGATCAGCACGGTCGACTGCTCCGCGACGGCCCGCGGCGTGTCGGCCAGGACCGCGCCCTTCGCCACCAGGCCTTCGGCCTTTGCGCGGGAACGGTTCCAGACCACGAGCTGATGGCCCTTCTTCTGGAGATTGGCAGCCATGCGGCCGCCCATGATGCCCAGTCCGATGAACCCGATCTTCATGACTGCCTCCGGATGATGCAGGTGAACTTCCCGCCGGCAAAGGACACGCCCTCGGACGTGAACTGCAATTGCCACTCTTTCTTCTTCGACGGACCGTCCAGGGGAATGCCGCGGGGGTCGTCCCGTAAAACATAGAGGACCGTGAGGAACCTGCGGGGCGGCCGCGTTTCATATACCATCATGTTCTCGAAGTCTATGATCCACCACCGGGACACGGAATCAACTCCGGGGACATGGAGATAGTGCGGGTTGCTTCTGAACAACCGCTTCGTTATCCGTCCGTCGCCGCGGAAATGCTCTCCTTCCGCATAGATCACCTCAAAGCCCGATGAGGACACAAGAGGCTTCACGAACCGGAGGACGCCGGCGGCAGCCGCAAGCAGGCAGAACGCCGCAAGCGCCGCGATGATCTTTGTCCTGAGCGGTATTGTCATGCCCCACGGGCCCTAGGCCGCGCCGCCTGTCTGTGCGCGCACGCCGAAGAACAGATAGGCCATGGCGATGGCGAAGCCCAGCAGCCCCGGGACCGGCAGGGCGATGCTGAAGACGGTCGCGATCGTCTTGATGATCAGCACAGGCGTGACTGCCATGACGGAAAGGCGCAGCAGGGCAGGATAGTCAAGGGTGACCCTCAGGATGCGCGCAAAGAGCACGCCGAAAAGAGCGTAGATGAGGGCCTGGATGATGCGGAAGGCGTAGGACCCCAGCACCGCGAAGGGATAGGCGAAAACGGCGAACCAGCGGCGGAAAGCCTCGACAATGGTACGCGCCATGTCGCTGTCGATGGTGATCGCGTCGACGGACGACAGATCGTAGACCCTGATCTCCGAGCGGTGCTGCTGCCGGATCATAAGCTTGTCTTTTGTCAGGAGGGCCAGGGCCTCGGTCTGTTCGACGGAGGTGATCTCTCCCGACGTGTCGATCAGCAGGATCTGTTCCCCGGAGTCGGGATCGATGATCGAGTAGGGCACTGGCTTGTCGATGGACACTTCGCCGCTCGTGATCGTTATCTTCGGTATCTGGTTCACGAACCTGGGGGCTTCACGGGTGATCACTTCCGATAGCATGGCATGGGCGGTCATCATGACCGGTATCCAGAGCACGGCGAGCAGCAGCAGCAGGTATCCAAAGGCCACCCGTTTCCAGTTCTTTCCCACGTCCTGGTAGAAAGCGCGGGAAAAGAACGACAGGTAGGGAGCCTGGAACATCGAGTACTTTTTCATGTGGGCCTCCGAAAGGTGATGAGATGAGAGGAAGTCTATCAAATTTTCGGATCGCTGTAAACCGGATTATGGCGCGGCGTTGTTCGGAAAAAAAGGAACCGGCAGGGCGCAGCGCACCCTGCCGGTCGGAATGAAGATGGGACGGAAGCTGCAGTGGTCGGAGCACGGGCCGGAGCCGTCACTCGCAGCCCTGCACGAGCCTGCGGAGCTTCACGCCGGAGTTGACTCCGTTCTTCACGCGGTAGCGCACCTCGCCGACCTCGCCTTCGCGGATGCGGCCGAGGAGATCAGGGTCTTCCATTACCACGGTTATCGCGGCCCCGCTCTTGGGCTTGAGCGTAATGCTTGCCGCGTCCTTGTTGATGCTGGTCACCGTTCCTTTTGTCTTGATGAGGTCGTCAGCCGGCGCTGCGCCGACCGCCGAAAGAGTCAGGGCGCCTGCCAGGAGCAGCATGGAAAGCACTTTCATCAATCGTATCCTCCCTTCGAATGCTACTTGATCTTCTTAATGAAATCCTCGACGGCCAGCGCCGGGAGGCTCATCATCTGGACGGAGCCCCGCGAGCCCAGGTCCACGGACATCTTCATGACCGCCTCGTTGCCCGGCGCCTCGACAACGCTCATGAAGTCGTAGGCGCCAAGGAGCGCATACTGGTACAGCACCTTGATGCCCATCTTTTCGATCTCCTTGTTCACTTCCTGGATACGCTCCGGCTTCTGTTTGATCGTCTTGCGTCCTTCGTCCGTCAGGGTGCTCATGATAACGTAGTGCGGCATGGCGCTTCCTCCTTTTCTACAGGCAGGATTGATGCAACGTGCACTGCTATGCTACTTTTGGCGTACGTGGTTGAAGTGAAGGAAACAGAGGGAATGTATTCAGTATACCCGATAATCGGCGATTATGCGGCAGCTCATGCAAGGAGGGCAGAGATGGTGTATTATAAAAATGAAAGCCCTTCTGTGATTTTGCGCGTCTTAGCGGCGAGAAAAAAATTAAGCAGCCCAGGGGATAACATGACGAAATGGCACCTCATACTGATCATGATGGCCATACTGCCTGGCCCGGCAGGCGACGCCGCAGCCCATGATCCGGCATTCCGGACCGCTGACGGCAAGATCATCACCTTCGAACAGATGATCGATGAAGTAAAGGGGAGGGATGTCGTCCTGGTCGGAGAGCTGCATGACAATGCGGACCATCATCGCGTGCAGCTTGCGGTGATCGATGCGCTCACGAGGTCAGGCAGGAAAACAACCGTGGGTCTCGAGATGTTCCGCGCTGACAGTCAGAAGGACCTGGACAGCTGGGTGGCAGGCAGGACCCCCGAAGAGCGGTTCAAGCCGGTCTACTACAAGAACTGGCAGGCGCCCTGGGGCCTGTATCGGGATATATTCCTGTATGCGCGCAGCGCCAGGGTGCCGTTGTTGGGACTGAACGTGCCGTCACAGGTCACAAGAAAAGTGGCGAAGGAGGGCTTTGCGTCCCTCGGAAGAAATGAAATGAACAAGCTTCCTCCCGGCATCTCCTGCAACGTGGACAGGGCGTACATGGAGTTCATCAGGCGGGCGTACTCCGCCCATGGCAGCAATGAGAAGGAGTTCCTGCACTTTTGCGAGGCCCAGATGGTATGGGATTCAGCCATGGCGTGGAACATCATCGGGTATCTGAAAAAGAACCCCGGCCGGACCGTGGTGGCCCTGACGGGCAGCGGCCACGCCTGGAAGCGCGGCATTCCCGAGCAGATCAAGCGCCATGCAAAGCTGTCCTATGCCGTGATCCTGCCTGAGATCCCCGGCCGTTCGGACCGCGACTCCATGACGCCCGGGGATGCGGATTATATTATGCTGTATCATTAAGACAGGGGCCAGGGGCAGGGGCCAGGGGTCAGGGCATGCGATCAGCTGAGCCGACAATTTAAAAGTCTGATCTCCGCACTCGTTCCTCGGCCCCTTGACAGCATAGGAGTGAGCATATATAGTTGATGCAAATCATTCCAAGATAGACTAGTTCCCGCTGCAATGGGATTTGCATTGTTATGAAACTATCTTTGCCAGTTCCGAGCAGCCTACAATTACGCAGAGCTGCTGTTTTTGTGCGCATTTGATCGGCATTGCCGAGGCAGTGCTGCATGACGACCAGGGATGCAATCATAAACAATCCTTAGCCGGGAGGTGTTCCATGGACCGGAGAAAATTCCTGAGATCAGCGACGCTGGCC
>JBBIHD010000037.1:0-13119 GCA_037447195.1 Nitrospirota bacterium
GGACGGCTCGCTCGGGACGCTGGAGGTCCTGAAGTCCTCGGGATACAAGATCCTGGATGACGAGGCCCTGCGCGCCATCCGCGACTCGGCGCCCTTCCAGCCCCTTCCCGCGGAATGGAACATGGACCGCTATCCCATCCGGGCCGCGGTCATCTTTTATCTCAGCGCCATCTACGTTCGATGATCGATCTTCTTAAAATAGGCGCGGCCTTCGGGCTGATCATCCTGCTCCTCCGTCTGCGCTGGAACCTGGGCGCGACCATGGCCGCCGCGGCAGTGCTGCTCGGTGCGCTCTATGGGATCGGCCCCCTCGGCCAGGGGAGCATCTTCCTTGCCGCGGCCATGGACCCGGTGACGGTCTCGCTTGTCGCGGCGCTGGCGCTCATCATGGTGCTCGAGAACATCATCAGGAAGACGGGCCTGCTGGCGCGCATGACCGACTCGCTCGTGCAGGTCTCGGGCGACCGCCGCATCGCCATGGCCGTCCTGCCCGGCGTGATCGGCCTCCTGCCGTCGGCCGGCGGGGCCGCCTTCTCGGCGCCCCTGGTCCAGTCCGCGGCGGCCGGAGCGGACATCCCGCCGGACCGCATGGCCTTCATCAATTACTGGTTCCGCCACATCTGGGAGTACATCTCGCCGCTCTACCCCGGCATCGTGCTGGCGGCGGCGGTCACGGCAACGCCGCTTTCGACATTGATCCACTCGCAGCTTCCTCTGCCTGCTGCCGTCGTTGCCGTGGGCATTCTGCTCGGCTTCCGCGGCCTGCCCGCGGGGGCTGACCGCACCCGGCGCGACTGGACGGCGGCGCGCACCCTCGTCGTTTCACTTCTGCCCATCATCGCATCGATCGTGCTCGTCGTCGGGTTCAAAATGCGCCTCTCCCTTGCCATGGCCGGCATCTGCGTGGTCATGTTCGCCCTGTACCGCTATTCTCCGCGCCGGATACTGACCACCCTGCGCGAGAGCCTGTCCGTCAACGTCCTGCTGATGGTGGTCGGCATCATGGTATTCAAGGGCATGATCGAATCGAGCGGCGCCATCAACGCCCTGCCGCCTTTTTTTGAGCGGAGCGGCCTGCCCCCGGCGGTCATTCTTGCCCTGCTGCCCTTTCTGGTGGGCCTGCTCACCGGGCTGACCGTGGGCTTCGTGGGCGCGGCATTCCCGATCATCACGGCACTGTATGGGGGTGCGCCGCCGCCCGAGGCCGTCACCTTTGCTTTTGCCTGCGGCTTCGCCGGCGTTATGCTTTCGCCCACGCACCTCTGCCTGGTCCTGACGGTCCGCTACTTCAAGGCCGATATGGCCCGGACCTATCGCCTGCTGTACGCGCCCGTGCTGATCGTCCTGTCCGTGGGACTGATATATTTCCTGATCCATTGATGATCTGGTCCGGCAGCGTAGAGCACGGACAGGGGTCGTCATGAATTCAGAACAACCGCACGAATCATCGCAAGCCACTTCATGCCTGGCGCTGCAGGACCAATAGATCGATGCACGACGAGCAGATAAATTCGACCGATAACTAAACCTGTTTTGCTCGTAATACACCACCCCGCATCGCCCCTGCCGGGCGCCAGTGAGCGCAGCCAATATATTCAGATATTCGAAACAATATATTTTCGGTCAGAGAAGCAAAATGCAGCTTGATAAAGTTTGACAACCCTATATTTTTTTGTTATTTTATGGAAAGATTCCGGCTCGGCATACTCCTGAAGTATTAAAAAGCATTGACCCAACTCAGTGGAACCAAGGGAGGATGAGATGTTCAGAAAGATGTCGATCGCAAAGCGTTTTACCTGGATCCTGTTCATCATCTTCATCATCACCCTTCCTGTCATCACGGGCATCATGTATCTCTTCTTCCAGGAGAACGCGGCCCGCGAGATCGCCGATAAAGCGCTCTTGACAATGAGTTCCATGGAGTCCGTCAGGAAATACGTCGGAAAAGAGCTGCGGCCTGCCGTCAAAAAAGAGATTCCCGATAAAAAGTTTCTTCTGGAGGGAATGTCAGGCTTCTATATTTTGCGTAAAGTCGCGCAGAACCTGACGGAGGTCCAGCCCAACTATATCTACAAACAGGCCTCGTCCAACCCGCTGGCGCCGGAGAACCGGGCCGATTTCTTCGAAGCCAAACTGCTCGGCCTGTTCAGCCAGAATCCCGACGTCAAGGAATACACGGGCTTCCGGGAAGAAGAGGGAAAGGAAACCCTCTATTATATCGCCCGGCCCGTGAAGGTTGACCGCGCCGAGTGCATGACCTGCCACGGCGACCCAGCCATCGCGCCGCCGGAACAGGTCGAGAAGTACGGCACCACGCTGGGATACAATTATGTGATGGACTCGGTGGTGGGCGCCAATATCATCTATGTGCCTGCTTCGGTTCCTATTGCGATCGCCACCCGTTCTACCATCATGGTGGCCATTGTCTTTACGGCCCTCTTTTTCATCCTCTTCTTTATCATCAACACGCTGATCCGCAGAAGCATCATTCAGCCCATCCAGAACTTTGCGAAAGTCGCTGACCAGGTGAGCAAGGGCCAGTTCGACAACAAGTTCGAGGTCAAGACCGAGGACGAGCTCAAAACGCTTGCCGATTCGTTCACGCGGCTCAAGACCAGCTTCGAGATGCTGATGAAAATGGTGAAAAAACCGGCGGAGAAGAAATAACCCATGGAAAAATCTCTCGCAGAGATCCTGGCGGACATCGCCAGGGCAAAACAGACGGGCATTCTTTCCCTCAGCGTGAAGAACGACCCCAGCCTGTTCAAGATATTCTTCCGCGACGGCGCCGTCTATCACCTCACCTACGGCACGTGCAAGGACATGGAGTGCGTGTCGAACCTCGCGAAACTCGACCTTGACACGGGCTTCCTCCACCTCGGCGCCACGGTGGACAAGTCCAGCGCGTCCATCCCCGCCACGGACGAGATAATCGCCAGGATCAAGAGCGCCGACAAAAAAGTGAAATGGACCGCCGGGCCTGCCAGGACTGCGGTTGATGCGGAAAAGTCCGCACAGAAACCGGCGGGGGCCGCCGGAAAGGCAAGCCTTGAGGCCATCGAGCGGGAGCTCGTCAACATTGTCGGCCCCATTGCTCCGATGCTGCTCGAACAGGTCTTCGAATCCCTCCGCATCAAAAAGGGCCAGCCCGTACCGGAGCCCCAGATGCGCCAGATCATTTCAAAATTGAGCGAAAACCTGCCCGACGAACAACGAGAGGCATTTCTGGCCAGGTTCAGTTAGCGTCCGCGTCTTCAAAGGTCCCTGCTCTTCTTATCCTTGCCCCGCTGCTCGCGCTCTCCTGCCGCCGCGTCGCTCTGCTGCGGCATTTCCTTTTTTTCCGTTGACTCGTCCGCGGCTTCCCCCGTATAATCCCTTCATCCCACAGAAAGAAAAGAGCTTTTGCATGAAGAAGATCGTCGCGTCCTACGGCGCCTTTCTCCGGAACACAAGCACCCTCTACCAGACCGCCGCGGAAAAGAACAAGGCAAAATGCAAGCGCGGCTGCTTCGAATGCTGCACAGCCGGTTTTTTCGACATTACGCTGCTCGACGCGCTCCATCTGCGCGCGGCGATGCGCAAGGTGCCCGAACCCCTGCGCTCGCGCATCTTGGCGCGGGCCGAAGCGCAGCTCGATGTGCTCGAAAAAAAGAAGGCCTTTTCCCGGAGCAATCCCCTGCTCCGCACGGAGAAGGACATCGACCGCGTTTCACTCCGCTCTGCCCGCGTGTCCTGTCCCGCCCTCGAGGACGGGGGCTGCACGATCTATGAACACCGGCCCCATATCTGCCGCATTTTCGGCCCCACCATCCGGGGCCCGCGCCGTGCCGTGCACCTCGAAGGCTGCGGCTACTTCAGGAATGACATTCCTGCCGCCGACTTTCCCATTCTCGACAATTACGCCGATGAAGAAGTGCTGCTCAGAGAGATGTTCCGCAAGGCCGGCCGCGTCCGCCTCATCGACCTGGACACGATCATCCCTGCGGCCCTGACCATGGACCTCAGCAAGTGGCTGTACAGCGCGAACGGCGCGCGCAACGGACATGCGAAGAAGGGGAGGAAATAGCCGCTCTTTCGCCACTGGCCGCACCGTGCCCGCGGCAGGACGGGACCTATCCTGCCCACCCCTTCGGACAAAATCCAATGGAGATCATTAGCAAGAAAACCGCCTGGAAGGGCAAGTTCATGAGCGCCGTGGAGATCACCTACCGCGATGCGCATGGCAAGGTGCGCCACTGGGAGGCGGTGGAACGCGTCGGCATCGGCGGCATTGTGGTGATGGCGGCGGTCACACCTGCCCGGACGATCCTGCTCGAAAAGCAGTTCCGGCCGCCGCTGGGGCGCGATGTGATCGAGCTTCCCGCGGGGCTTGTCGACCCGGGAGAGAGCATGGAGGATGCGGCCCGGAGGGAATTGATCGAGGAAACGGGATGGCGGGCAGGGCATCTTGCATTTCTGGCAGAAGGACCCATGTCCACGGGCGCTTCAACAGAGATCCTGCGGGCCTATCTCTGCACAGACCTTGTGAACGTGGGCAAGTCAGGCGGCGATGACAACGAGATCATAGAAGTGATCGAGGCGCCTCTTGACGGGGTGAAGCACTATCTGCAGGACGTGCAGGCGCAGGGGACCCTGGTGGACCTGAAGGTCTACGGGCTGGTGGAACTGGCAAGACAGAAACTCGACAGATAAATTCCAAATCCCAAACTCTAAATCCGAAATACTCATTATCGGGCACGCCTCAGACCAAAGTCAAAAGCACAAGCGTCTCGCGCAAAGCCGCCAAGAACGCAAAGAAAAACAGAAGATGTTCTCGGTGTCTCAGTGCCTCCGTGGTAAATCTTTTTCTCTATCAGCAGCCTCGCACGACCTTTGATCGTCAGGATTTGGGGTTTCCCGCCACCAGCGCCTTTCCCGCCTCATAGGCCTCCTGCAGCGCCGTCGGGTGCTTCAGGATCGCGCCCTTTTCATCGACAGAACCATACCCGAGCATCTCGTGCTTCGGCACGTTCACGGTGCGGAAGAACGCCTTTGCCGTTACACCGGAGCATTCGAAGCCCGGGTTCTTCTCATCCTTGACCATACCACCCACGAGCAGCAGCAGTCCCTTCCGGCCCCGGGGACCTTCGGGAATAGGCTTCTTATGCAGGTACTTGGCTGCCCAGAAGGCCTGGCACCGGTCGATCATCGCCTTTGTCTGGGCGCTCAGCCCGAAAAAGAAGATGGGCGATGCAAGGATGATCCGGTCGGCCTCCCGGATCTGCTGATGGATCATCTGCATGTCATCGGGCAGAATGCAGCGGGCCTCGTTGTCGCATCCGCCGCAGTGCTGGCAGGGACGGATGTTCATCCAGTTCAGGTCATGGACCGTCACCTCGGCGCCCAGTTCCTTCGCGCCCCGCACCGCCTCGGCGAGCAGCGTCTGGGTGTTCCCGCCCTTCCGGGGACTGCCGTTGAATGCAAGCACCTTCATGCGAATCTCTCCTTAGTTATAAAACACGGGCCGTAGCCGAAACCAAAATCCGCCACGAAGACGCGAAGGCACGAAGAAATATTATAGCCCGGTTCGAAACTTGAATCGTAAATTTATTTCTGACCCTACTTCGTGCCTTAGTGCCTTTGTGGCAAGCCTTGGTTTTAATAAGAATTCGCAGTCACTTCGTGGTTACGTCTTTGGCGGTCTACGTTCCCTTCCGCAGCAGCGCAAAGCGGGTGAAGAATCCGTCCTTTCGCTCTTCCAGGACCATCCCGAGCTGCTCAAAGAGAGCGACCGTGGCATCCATCTTCCGCCTGCCCACCTCCACGGTGGGCTCGTAGAGGGCAAGGAACCCCTTTGGCTTCACGGCCTGCGCTATAGCGCGCGAGCCTTTCTCCTGGTCGTCGACCTCATGAAAGGCATAGTAGACAAAGGCAACATCAGCGAAGGCCTGCCCCGGATCATAGCGGGAAATATCTTCCCGGATGATCTTCACCCTGCCTGCGAGAGCCCCCAGACGCCGCTTCAGCTTCTTCACCATGCCTTCCTGCAGCTCAACAGCGTGCACGAAGGCAGCATGCCCGGCCAGCACTTCGGTGAAGAAGCCGTTGCCTGCGCCGATCTCCAGCACCACGGAATCCCTCGTGATGCGCGACTGCCGCAGCACGGCGATGCGGTCAGTCGCGTATTTTCTGACCGGATTATAGAGGATGCACGAAAGCCAGTGGGGACAGACCATGGAGCGGGCTCCTGAGCCGCAGCGGCGGAATGCAATCACTATAGCCATTCTGCCCGTATTTGCAAGCCGAAAAACCTGCGGTCTTCCGTCACTCCACCTTCATGAATGCCTGCTTCCTGGACTTGCAGACCGGGCATTCGTCAGGCGCTTCGCCCTCGACCGTATACCCGCACACCTTGCAGACATGGTAGTCCTCGGCCTCTTTGCCCTTGTCGCTCTCGAGGCTGGCCAGCACCTTCCGGTACAGGTCCGCATGGACCTTCTCCACGGCATTGGCGTACTCGAAGCTCCTGAGCGCCCCCTGCTTGCCCTCGGCCCGGGCATGGGCGATCATGGCGGGATACATGTTCTGGAACTCGTGGGACTCGCCGTTGATGGCCTCGTCCAGGTTCTCGCGCGTGGACCTGACGCCGCCCAGCTCGCGCAGATGGGCGTGGGCATGGACGGTCTCGGCGGCCGCAGCGGCCCGGAACATCTTCGCCGCCCGCTTGTGGCCTTCCTGCTCGGCCTTCTTTGAAAAGGCGAGGTACTTCCGGTTCGCCTGGGACTCCCCGGCGAAGGCATCCTTCAGATCAGTATCGGTCAGTGACATGGCATTCTCCTTTCAGATCTTTTCAAAAGCGTCCTTGGGTGCATTGCAGATGGGACAGGTCCAGTCATCAGGCAGCTGTTCAAAGGGCGTGCCTTCTTTTGCTTCGTCATAGATATATCCGCATACCGTACACTTCCACATGGCGATCTCCTTCCTTTCGAGAGTAATGGGTTCCCTTGAGCGGTTTGAGCTGCTCCGGTCATTTGCGCGTGCGCATTACGGCGCTCTTTTTTGCCATATCAATGACAGGCAGCGCAGGCACTTTTTTGATGCCGTAGATGGCCTCCAGGTCCATGTCCGCGGGAACCGCTGCGAGCAGCTTCTCCGCGATCTTCTGGTCTGCCTGGCGATACCTCAGCCGCGCCTCCACGGTAATCGACGTCTGACCTTTCAGCGGGGCAACGCCGAAATAGACGTCCCGGTACCCCTTCGGCGGTATGGTGTCGTGGCGCGAGAAGGCCGTGATCACCCAGGGGTCAACGGCAAAATGAAAATTATCGCCCATGCCGTCTGAGTTGAACACCCGCGTATCCGGCAGCAGGGTCCCCTTCCCGTCCAGCCCGCCGCTGATGACGACCTTCTTGCCCGAAGCATCCGCTACAGCGACCTCGAGCCATAGTTCCCGGATGTTCGTGAGCGATGTGGGGAGATTATGCCCGGCGCGCATGTTCCTGACCCGCACCTTGATCTCCGCCAGGCTGCCTGCGCGGTAGACGGGATAGAGTTCGATGTCCGCGGCCGACTGCAGCCGCATTACCGCCATATCGTACTTTGTCTTGAGATTCGCCGCCAGCTCCTTGTCGCCGGCCTTGCGCGCTGCTGCTTCTGCCAGGTAATATAAAAGGTAGTTCGCGCCGTTGAAGTAGTGGCGGTACTCCTTCCGCTCGGGCTTTTTGAAGGCGTCAGCCGAACGGATAAACGTTTCTATCTCCACCATGTGGCAGTCCTGGCAATGGATGCCCCTTTGGGCATAGGGGCTCTTTTTCCATTCCGCGTAGGTGGCCTCAATGGGAAAATGTTTGTCATAATGAAAGACCTGGTGGCATCCGGCGCAGAGATCCGCCTTCAGATGAAGCGGAGACTCCTGGCACTCATGGAACCCCATGCCGCATCCGTCAGCAGGCGCAACAGGCCCGCGCTTCACCAGCTTCGGTCCCTGCGGTGTGTCTCTGCCGGGCGACAGGATGAATGATCCGTTCTGCGGCTCCCCCGTCGGCGTCTGTCCATGGGTCACGCCGCTGATGGAGTGGCAGATGTCGCAGGACACCCCTGCCAGCGCCGTGGAACTCAGCCCCTTGAGGCCAGGGCCCTTGATCTCGCCCGTCACCATGCCTGCCGGAGAGTGACAACCCTCACACTGGCGGGAGATCTCATGCCCCACGGCCTTGAAGGCCAGGTTCAGCTCTCCCTGATAGACCGGGTCCTGAAAGGCAAGGGCATGTACGGACCCCGTCCACTCTTCATACTGCTTTGGATGGCACCCGGCGCAGACTTCGGGCGGCGTAAACCCGGCGCCCGACCTGTCCCATTTGATCAACGAGGGATAGTAGGGATAGAACTCCCGGTCAACGCTGAAGTAGCCGGCACCGCCCTGAGCCTGAGCCGGCAGGGCGCCTCCTGGTCCGGCCCAGCACAGGATAAGCGCCGCCAGCATCCCGAGCGCCCTTCGGGTCGTTCGCAGAAGCTCCACCAACCTGCCCTTCCTGATGCATACCGAAGCTGCAGCAGCCATCGTTTCCTCCTGTCGTCTTCGATCCCGGCCTCTGAACCGCCTGATCACGTCTTCATCTTCAGAAACATGCCCAGCGCCCGGTCCGAGTACTTGATGTGATTGACCAGCCAGTCCGTGCACAAATCCCTGAGATCCTGCACGACGGGCGCCGCAAGTCCGCCCTCGAGCAGCCGCGTCTTGATCCGGTCGAAGTTCCTGATAAAGAGCTCATGCTGGGCCTTGTGGGCGGCGGCGCTGGTGTAGCCGTACTTCGCCATGAAGGCCTCTTCATTGCCGAAATGCAGGATGACGTAGTCCGCCAGATACTGGACCGTGCGGGACACCTCCTGTGCCCCGCCGGCGCCTGCGTCGACTGCCCGGAGCATACCGTTCACCCGCGTGATCAGCTCCTTATGCTGCTCATCGATCTCAGATGATCCCGATGCCAGATTGTCGCTCCATGCCATGGTCATATCATGCTCCTTTGCCGCCTGTCCCGGCCGCCGCCATGTCAATCCTCCAGCAGGCTCGAGAACTGGTTGTGGTGCTCTTCTTCATCGGCAAGGATGTCCGCAAAAAGCGAAGCCGTCACCACGTCGCCCTCCTTCTCCGCAAGGGCGATGATCTCCTTGTAGAGCGTAATGGCCCCTTCCTCGGCCTTCTTGTTCAACTGCAGCATCTCCTTGGCGTTCTTCCCGATCTCGATGGGCGTGGGCTTGGTGGTCGGCACGCCGCCAAGATAGTCAAGCCGCTCTGCGATCTCCTCAGCGTGCTTCATCTCCGTGATGGCCGCCTTTTTGAAAATACCGCGCACCGCCTCGCCGGACATCCCCTTGGCCATCACGTGCTGCCACATGTACTGCACGCTCACCTGTATCTCCCGCGCGATTCCGTCATTCATTTTGTCCATCAGTTCCTTGCTTGCCATGGCAACCTCCTCGTAGTGTTGAAAGTGTGTGTCCGATGACCGCAGCGGCGGCTCTGAGCATGGTGATGCCCGGCGGCCCTTCGTGTGCGGCGCTCTTGCTACCCCGCGAAAAAAAATATTTTTGAGTCTTGCTTGATAAAATCGTAAAAACTCAGATGTAACCACAGAGCCAGGTCTGGCACAGAGAAAACCTTCCCATCTCAATAGTTTTTCGACCTGTCTCTGTGTCGACCTGGTGGATTTTGACTTTTTACGAGGTCATCTTGTTTGATGCAGATGAAGACTGCTGAGACGTAATGCCGGGCCATGACAGGGACAGTCCCCCTCGGAACTAAAGGGGACTGTCCCTTTTACATAATTTCGGTCGCCCCTTCTCGCGCCTTTCGCCATCCCTCGCCGGCAAGCCTCTTCATCCTGTCGGCGCTCCACGAAGTAAGCCTTTTGACGTACTCGCGCGGGTCGGTCTTTGCCAGGGAGATGATCTTCTCCCGCTCGGCAACACTGTCAATACTATCACCAGGATAGATGCCGTTCCAGGTACAGTACCCTTCATCGAACAGTACTGCTGGCGTGATGGGATGCCCTATAAACTGAGCGCCAGCGAATGCGGCCATATCCATATTATAGACGATGAGCCAGCCATTGTCAGAGATCATGCTCTTCTGGTCAACCGCAGGCTTTTGCGCACATGAAGGACAGTACAAGCCCGCAACAACCTGCTCGGAAAGGATGTTATCCCTGAAATGCAGGCTTACTGATCTTGCCCCGCAGGAACAATGCATAAGATGCGCTACGCACATGATTGCCTCCTCTATGGCATATAATCCTGAAAAAAGCAGTTAGCCGCGAATTCACCCCGTTAGAAATACGAATCTTCTAACGGGGTAAACGCGAATTGACGCGAATTTTCAGAAGCTTGAACCAAATGCACGAGTCACCGAACTGGTGAATCATCAGAATGATAAGATGCCCTTGTTTTTTTCCGTCTTTACCGTATTCATCCGTGTTCCAACTGCTGCTTTTAGGATAATTACTTTTTCTTGCACGACGGGCAGAGCCCCTGGAACTCAACATGGCTGCCTGTTATGGCAAAACCTGCCCGCTCTTTCTCAGAAACGGTCAATCGGTAGGACTGGTGAATATCCACAATGCGCCTGCACCGGGTGCAGACCAGATGATTGTGAGGCCCCCTGCCCGGATCGAACCTCCGTATTCCCGGCTCGATCGACAGCTCCGCCAGCCGGCCACGCTCTTTCAGGGCTTGCAGCGTGTTGTACACCGTGGTGAAGGACATGGTCGGAAACCGTCTGGCCACTGCCTTGTACACGTCCTCGGCCGTCGGATGACCTTTGTGGCCTTCCAGGAAGTCCAGGATGGCTATCCGCTGCGGCGTCAACTTGAACCCTATGTCCCGATAGTGCTCCATACGCTTTTTCAATCTGTAATGATTATCATATAGTTATTTATACTATATAAGATATTTTCTGTCAAGCTTCTTTTTCCGGCAGCGGCAGGCTGCCGCCTTCATGCCAATGAACCGATAAAGCGCGTTTGGACGCGGATAAAATCAGGAACGCCTGAAAAGGTCAAAAGAAAGCTTTCCTCTTCTGCCGCCGATAGCGTGCCCCTTGTGCTCTTGACTCTGATCAGCCTGTAAATTCGACAGACTGTCCCGGCCACGGACCTGTTGAAATCCCGCCGCTCTTCTGCTATCTTTAATCCCAGAGCTCCATCGCATCCAATCCCGCTCACGAAATCTCAGCCCAGGGAGACCAATGAACAGCCTGCACCAATTCACCGCAGAGCCGATGATCGCCTATTTCTCGATGGAGACGGGCATCAGGAACGACATTCCCACGTACAGCGGCGGCCTGGGAGTGCTCGCCGGCGACACGATCAAGTCCGCGGCGGACCTCAAGCTCCCCTTTGTGGCCGTCACGCTGATCAGCCGCAAGGGATACTTCACGCAGGAGGTCGACGCGAGCGGCTGGCAGACGGAGAAGCCCGTTGCCTGGGACCCGGCGAAGTTCATGGCCCTGCTGCCGGAAATGGTGAAGGTGCGCATCGAGGAGCGTGACGTGACGGTCCAGGCCTGGATCTACCAGGTCGAGAGCCCCACGGGCGGAAAGGTGCCGGTCCTGTACCTCGACACGGACATGCCGGAGAACCAGCTGCAGGACCGGGGCATTACGGACTACCTCTATGGCGGCGACCAGACCTACCGCATCAAGCAGGAGATCGTGCTGGGCATGGGCGGCGTGCGCATGCTCAACGCGCTGGGGTTCCATATCAAGAAATACCACATGAACGAAGGCCACGCGAGCTTTCTCGTGCTCGAACTGCTGCTCCGCTTCAAACGGGACATCGAAAGCGTCTGGGACGAGCGGTCGGTCTGGGACATAGCACGCGTGCGCGACCTTTGCGTCTTCACGACGCACACACCCGTCGAGGCAGGCCATGACAAGTTTCCCTATCCCCTCGTGCGTCAGGTGCTCGGCGAGATCATTCCCTTCGACGTCTTGCGCGACCTGGCCGGAAAAGACCACCTGAACATGACGCTGCTGGCCCTGAACCTGAGCAAGTACATCAACGGTGTGGCGAAGAAGCACGGGGAGGTTTCCCAGATGATGTTTCCCGGCTACCAGATCCACGCCATTACGAACGGCGTGCACACCTTTACGTGGACCTGCGAGGACATGGCCAGGATATTCGATAAATATATCCCGGGCTGGGCCAACGAGCCGGAGCTCTTCGTCCGCTCAGGCAACATCCCTGAACTGGAACTGTGGGAAGCGCACCGCGAGGCAAAAAAGAAGCTGCTGGAGTACGTGCGCACCGCCACGGGCCACGAGATGGACCCGAATGTATTGACCTTCGGCTTTGCGCGCCGCGCAACGGCCTACAAGCGCATGCACCTGCTGTTCCATGACGTTGACCGGATCGCGCGCATCTCGGAAAAGGGGAAGCTCCAGATCATCTTCGCCGGCAAGGCCCACCCCCATGATGAGAACGGCAAGCGGCTCATCCAGGGGCTCTACGGGTTCCGCGACCGGCTGCCGGGAAAGATCGACATCGCGTTTCTGCCGGGCTACAACATGGACATCGCCCTGAAGCTCGTATCCGGTGTTGATGTCTGGCTCAACACGCCGCTCCGGCCCCTTGAGGCCTCGGGCACGAGCGGCATGAAGGCCGCCCACAACGGCGTGGTGAACTTCAGCGTACTCGACGGATGGTGGATCGAGGGGCACATCGAGGGGTTCACGGGCTGGTCTATCGGAGCGGCAGCAACATCGAACGTCACGTCGGCGAACGCCGACAGCGAGGACGCGGCCGACCTCTACGCCAAGCTTGAGAACATCATCATTCCGAAATACTACAACCCCGACAAAAGCGCCTGGGCCAGGATGATGAAGAGCGCCATCAGCAAGAACGCCTACTACTTCAACTGCCACCGCATGATGCGGCGCTACGTGACCGAGGCCTATATACGATAAATGACCGCTTCTCCAATTCCAACTGATAAATACCTATGATGAATTTCAACGAATTCGTAAAAAACGCTTCTTACCACTGAGTCACGGAGGGCACAGAGGAAACCCCTTCATTCTTATTAATTTTGGCTCTTCTCCAAATCGATGACACGATTTTGAAGCTTTTTTAGAGCGGAGGCAGC
>JBBIHD010000038.1:0-13115 GCA_037447195.1 Nitrospirota bacterium
ATGGCCCGGCGGCTGAAAAACCCGTGCGCTCCATCATCATCGGCGTCCTGATCTCCCTTGTGGCGGGCATCGGCATCATTCTCCTGCCCACGCCTGAAGGCCTGTCCGTGGCAGGCCACCGGTTCCTTGCGCTGCTCGTGACAATCGTGCTTCTGTGGATCACCGAAGCGCTGCCCATCGGCGTCACCGGTCTGCTGGCAGGCGGCAGCCTGATCCTGTTCAAGATCCAGCCTGCGGGAAAGGCCTGGGAGCCCTTTGCGAACCCGGCTGTCATGTTCGTTCTCATGATCATGATGTTCGGCGTGATCCTGAACGAGGCGGGAGTGGCCAAGCGCATCCTGCATCTGATCATCAAGGCTGCGGGAACGAACGTGAAAAAACTGAGCCTTGTACTTGCAATTTCCGCGGCTTTTCTTTCCTCGTTCTTTCATGACGCTACCATTACCATAATACTTCTCTTCAGCTTTTTGCCGGTCTTCGCCGCCATGGGTATTACACCCTCCAAGAGCAACAACCTGAGCAAGTTCTTTATCATCCTGATCCCCCTGGCCGCTTCGGCCGGCGGCTTCGGCACGCTGCTGGGCGGCGGCCGGAACCCCGTCATGGTCGAGACCCTCAAGAAGGTCACGGGCTACGAGATGGGCTTCGTGGAGTTCGCGCTCCGGAACTTCCCCCTCGTGCTGCTTACAGCGATCGCAACCTGGGCAATTGTCTATCTGATCTTTCGGCCCAAGGAGAAGGAACTTCCCGCATCACTTACCTCGGAAAAGCTGCCGGCAATGAGCGGACAGGAAAAAGGCGTCATCGGCTTCTTCTCCCTGGCCTTTGCCCTCTGGAGCATCACGGACATCACCAAGGTGCATTACAGCGTTGTGGCTGCCGGCGTGCTTGCGCTGATCTTCGGCTTCCGCCTCGTGAGTTTCAATGAAGTCATCAAGAAGTTTCCCTGGGAGTCCTGGGTCGTCTTTGGAGCGGGCGTATCCATGGGAATAGCGATGCTCGACACGGGCGCGGGAAAGTGGCTCGCCGGGCAGGTGATCCCCCTGCTCGAAGGCCAGAGCTGGGTCGTGGTCTTCTTCGGTTCGGGACTCATCGGCTCGGTCATGTCGAGCTTCATGAGCAACTCGGCCGCAACGGCCCTGATCCTGCCGATCACGATCCCCATGGCCCAGACCATGGCCATTCCCGAGGCGGCCATCGCGCTCTCGGCGCCTATCTCGACGTCCTTCATCATGCTCGTGATCGGGTGCCCGCCGACCATCATTGCCTACAGCACCGGCTATTTCAGCCAGCTTGATTTTATCAAAGTTGCCGTGCCCTGGGCGATTGTCTGCCTCCTGGTTGTCACGCTGGGCGCCTCCATCTACTGGCCCCTCACTGGCTTCACTACCCTGCCGTTCCTGGGGTTGCGGTAACAGAGTGCTGCACGGGGCCTGCCGGACCACGGCCAGGCCCCGCGTTTTCTCAAAGGCCTGTGCAGGCCCATGATCGCGCTCAGGCAGCGCAGTAACGTAACTGCTCAGGCACTCAGGTCAGCCATGAGCGAGCGGCTGACCTGAGTAATTACGCAGAAACACCGTTCGGTCCACGGGCTTTTATCTCTGACTACGTGCTATGGACAAGGAAAACCCTATGACTCCTCAAAGGTTCAAAAGACCAAGCTGTGCACTGTTCCTTGGAATCCTCTTGTATGCCCCGGCCGCTGCTGCCGGAGGAGGCGCAGGCCATCCTGACATGGGCGCGTCGCTGCCGCTCTACAGTATCGTCCCCTTTGTCGGGATGCTGCTCTCCATCGCCCTCTTCCCGCTGCTGGCGCCCAAGTTCTGGCACCACCATTTCGGCAAGGTCTCGGCCTTCTGGGCCGTCATGCTGTCAGCGCCGCTGCTCTACGCCTATAAGGGCGCTGCGGTCTACGAGATCCTGCATATTGTGCTGGCCGATTATGTTCCCTTCATTATCCTGCTGGGGTCGCTCTACGTGGTCTCAGGCGGCATCCTGCTGAAAGGCACGCTGCGCGGCACACCCATGGTGAACACGGGCATACTGACGATCGGGACCCTGCTGGCCTCCTGGATGGGCACTACCGGAGCGGCCATGCTGCTGATACGGCCCTTTCTGCGCGCCAACAGCCACCGCAAGAACAGGACCTTCATGGTCGTGTTCTTCATCTTCCTCGTAGCCAACGTTGGTGGCTCGCTCACGCCGCTGGGCGACCCTCCGCTCTTTCTCGGATTCCTGCGGGGTGTGCCCTTTTTCTGGACCATGAACCTCCTGCCGCACATGATCGTCGTGGCCGCCATTCTGCTCATAGTGTATTTCCTCTTTGATGCCTATTTCTATAAAAAATAAGGCATAACAGCGCCGCCCGATGACGGCGTGAAGGAGCCGATCCGGCTCGAGGGCTCCATCAATTTCATCCTGCTGGCGGGCATCGTAGGCGCCGTGCTGATGAGCGGAGCAATGAAATGGGGCGAGATCTCCATCCTGGGCATCCACCGGTCCGTGCAGGATGTGGTTCGCGACACGGTCCTTATCGTTCTGGCCCTTGCATCCCTTGCCCTGACGCCGACACGCGTGCGGGAAGGAAATGCATTCACCTGGTTCCCCATCCAGGAAGTGGCGATCCTGTTCATCGGCATCTTCCTGACCATGATTCCCTGCCTCAAGATGCTCCAGGCTGGCGCCAACGGTGCGCTCGGCTTCATTATCGCCGCCGTGTCCCAGCCCTGGCACTACTTCTGGGTGACGGGCTCGCTCTCCTCATTCCTTGACAACGCGCCGACCTATCTGACCTTTCTGAGCACGGCCCTGGGAGGATTCTATACGGGCATGCCCGAGTCCGAGGCGGTGCTCAGGTTGATAGCTGAACAGGCGATCTTTCTGACCGCCATCTCCGCCGGCGCCGTCTTTTTCGGCGCCATGACCTATATCGGGAACGCGCCGAACTTCATGGTGCGGTCCATCGCCGAGGAGCGCGGCACCCCCATGCCCAGTTTCTTCGGATATATGATAAAATATTCAGTACCCATACTCGTGCCGGTATTTCTGCTGGTCACCTTCCTGTTCTTCAGGGGATAATTGTTAGGAGAGAACATCATGAAAATAGAAAAGATCCTGTTCCCGACGAAATTCCGAGACCTCGCGTTCAACGCCCTGGAATCGCTCCTGGATCTCCGGAAGGCCGGACTGAAAGAGGTGCTTTTGCAGTACGTCATCCCGCGTGAGGACGTGGGCTTCGTGCCCTACGGAGGCTATCTGAAAGAGGAAGAGGAACGCATCAGGCATGAAGCGCGCATCCGGTTCCAGGACTGGCAGAAGACGCTGACCGAACAGGGCGTTGGCAGCAGGATCATCATCGAAGTAGGCGAGCCCGTGCCGAACATACTTGCCCTGGCGGAAAAGGAGCAGGTGGATCTCGTCGTTGTCGGGAGGAAGAAACGGGTCAGCCACGAGCATTCCCTGGTCGGCTCCCACACGCACCAGATCATCACGCGGTGCAAGGCCCCGACGCTGGTGAGCAAGTACATGGTTCAGTTCGACTGGAACGGCGAGATGGTCACCCGGACCAACAAGAACATCTTCCAGAGGCCGCTCATTGCAACAGACTGGTCAAAGCCGTCGGAAAAAGCGCTCCAGTACCTGACTGCCTTCGGCCCGCTCATCGAGAAGGCCTTTGTCTGCCACGTCATGGAGGTCAAGATACACAAGGGAATGAAAAAGACCGAGGTCTGCCGGATAGAACGGGAAACGAAGAAACGGCTGGAAGGATACTGCAGAAAACTGAAAGCCGCCGGGATCAATGCAGAGCCCCATCTGGGAGCCGGAAGGACCACTCCTGAGCTCATCCGTATCTCCCGCGACCTGGAGGCGACCCTGACCGTCATCGGCACCACCGGAAAGGACCGGCTCCATGAGTTCTTCCTCGGGAGCAATTCCCGCAGGCTCGCTGAACTCTCCGAGCTGCCGACCCTCCTCGTTCCCTGAGACCCGCTGACAGCTTACCGCGCCGGTGCCTCTGACCGGCGCGGCTCATGATCCTTCGCGCGCACGGAGCATATCGTTACATCCCCCGTCCGATCGCAGCAGAGGAAAACTGCCCGTTCATTTCAGCGTCAGAAGATAATCAACGAGCTCGCGCCTCTCAGCGGCAGTAACATCAGGCTTCGGCATCAGGACACCGGGCTTCACAGCCTGCGGATCGGCAAGGAACTTGTCGAGCCACGCACGGTCCTTGCGGGCACCCACGCGGGTCAGGTCAGGTCCGATGGTCCCACCCTTGCCATGGATGCTGTGGCAGGCAGCGCACCCGGAACGAGCATATACCTGGCGGCCGGCAAGAGCTGATTCCTCCGTTACGGCGGGAACACCGACGATGGGCGCCCGGGCTCCGGCGATGGTCAGCACCGTGACACCGGCAACGGCCAGGGCAGCGGCGGCCATCATGGCCTTCCTGCGCCGGGGAGACCGTTCCGGCCTGCGGTCGATGAACGGCACGAGCAGCAGCAGCATGATCACCACCGTGGGCAGGATCACGGTCCCGATCAGTTCAAGGGGCCCCTCAAAGATGCGCAGCATCTGGAAAACAGCATAGAAATACCACTCGGGCCGGGGATTATAACTGCTGTCCGTCGGGTCTGCCTGGGGCTCCAGCGGGGCCGGGAACAGGTAGGCAAAAGCCGAGAGAGCAAGGAACAGCATCAGGATGAAAAGACTGTCCTTGAAGATCTGGTGCGGGAAAAGCGGCTCAGACCGGTAGGGGGTGCGCTCCGCGGCATTCCACCTGCCGCCGGCCCCTGCCCGCTCCAGCAGGAACACATGAAGACCGGCAAGCAGCGCAAGGCTCCAGGGCAGGATATAGGTATGGATCGCGAAGAACCGGCTCAGGGCAAAATCGCCGAGCTCGGCTCCGCCGCGGATGATCCGCAGCAGCAAACCGCCCACAACCGGTACGGTCCCGGCAACGTTCGTCCCGACGACGGTGGCCCAATAGGCCTTCTGGTCCCAGGGAAGCAGATAGCCTGTGAAGGCGAAGCCGAAGACGACCAGGAAAAGACCGACGCCGACGAGCCAGACGATCTCCCGCGGCTTCTTGTATGCGCCGAACACAAAGACGCGCAGCATGTGCAGCGACACCAGCACCACCATGAACGTGGCGCCCCAGTGATGCAGGCCGCGGACGAAGCTGCCGAACAAGGCCTCCTCCTGGATGTACTTTACGCTCTGGTAGGCATGGTCCGGCACCGGCGCATAGTACAGGGTCAGCAGAATGCCCGTGGCCATCTGGAGGGCGAACACAAAGAGCAGCGATGACCCGAGCACATAGAACCAGCTCGACCCTCCGGGAATGGGCCGGTCCGTCATGGTCTGCCAGAGCTTTCTTACCTCGATCCGCTCATCAAGCCAGTCAAGCACCCGTTTCGGCATGACGCCTCCTCCAAGCCAGCGCCTTCTTCGGCGTGCCAAGTTGAAATACCTCGAATTTTACCAGGACCCGCCCGTTGTCCAGCCTGGACTCCATGACATCAAGCGCCCTGGGCGCCGGTCCGGAAATCACCTTGCCGTTTATGTCGAACACACTTGCATGGCAGGGGCATTCAAAACGCTGCTGCGCTGCCATCCACCGGTATCCGCATCCCAGATGAGGGCAGCTCGGAGAGAAGACAACAACGGCTCCTGATGCCTGTTTCACGAACCAGGCGGCCCGTTCCACCTTCTCCTCCCGCCAGCCCTTTTTGACGACCTCGAAAAAACGGCGCTCCTGCGGGACATTGACCGCAAGGTCGCGGGCAGTGCCGGCATCGCTCCATCCGCTCTCACGGCGCGTCAGCGCCGGAAAGATGCTGAAGCCGCCGAGAGGGACGGCCAGCGCAGCACCGATGAAGGCGAAGATCGAGACCATCGCCCGTATCATGAAATTTCTTCGCGTAATGCCCTGTTCGCTCATGCACGCCTCCCTTCAGCTCATCGCCCTGCTCTGCCGGGCGGGAAAACAAAAACCTCTGCAGACGATCCCCGCTGCAACAACGCCTCACTGACAGCTATGCACAGAGATAGCAGCCAGATCAGCCATTCCGAGAGGACAGGCCGGTCGCAGCCTGCGCAACCGATCTAAACAAGGCTCCTTTTCATTCTAACGGAACTCGCTGAATAGTCAAGGTCAGATTGCGAGCAGGTCCCTTTCACCGCTCAAGTATCTCTGCGCCAGAAGAAGAAGTTTGAGATAATACTTGTCCAGACAAGGGACAAAATCGGCAGATGCAACGGTTCTGGTCTCTTTCGCCCCCCCGGGGAGATAGAGCGTCCCCTCTGCGGACGGGACAGCACCGGACAACAGATCGATCCCCGCACCGACGCCGAGTTCAAGGAGGCCGTCAACTTCGCCGCGCTGCAACGAAAGCTCCTGCGGATCGATCATGCGTTCAAGCAGGAACACATCCTGAAATTCGCATTCCCGCAGTCCGCCATCAAAGCAGTAGACACCGACCCGGCGACCCAATGGTACAAGATCGCGGAAATCCACCGCTATCCCCAGTTCTTCACTGCATTCGCGGGGACCGGCCGTGCCGGCGTCCTCACCTGTGCCGTAATGCCCGCCGACCGTAACGTCGAATCGACCGGGCGCGAGGACCTTCTGACGGGAGCGGAGTTGGAAGAGGGCCCTATGCATTCCCGCCTTGCGATGCACGATCAGGCAGTGAAAAGCGCCGTGCCATAGCCCCTGTGTATGGGCGTCGGCCCGTAGAACGATCTGCCCTGTCTTTCTGGCAGCGCAGTCCAGCACGTCGATATATTCATGTGGTTCTTGCATGTATGAACAAGAGAGCGGCAGAAGGACCGGTAGAGAATATGGTGCCGGTCCTGCCGAGAGTTGAAAGGCTGCATGTCTGCGGAGCCGGCTGCTTCCCTGCTGCGGGAAAAACGCCGGGGTGGTAGTTCAGATGCGGATCATTCCTTCCCGTCGACCATTTCCCGCATTTCCTTGCCGGCCTTGAAGAAGGGCACTTTCTTGGGCGGCACATGGACCGTGTCGCCCGTCTTGGGATTCCGGCCTTCCTTTGCCCGGCGATGGCGAATGCGAAAGCTCCCGAAGCCCCTGATCTCGACCTTGTCCTCGCGGGAGAGGGCGTCCTTGATGCTGTCCAGCACCGTATTGACGACGACCTCCACCTGTTTTCTCGTAAGGCTGGGCTTCTTTTCGGCGATCCTGTCAATGAGCTCCGCTTTCGTCATAGATCCTCCTTGACACTACTGATAGAGATACTGCAGGCGCGCATGATTTCGTCCCATGGCATCGCTCAGCACATCGGCGATCCACGTTGCGGTCTCCTGCTTGAGATACTCAAGAAACTGGGTCTTTCGCTCCCTGCTGACCACACGCGGCTTTCCCTTGATCCCGGCCAGATCGGCGGCCGCCTGGATGCTGGTGGAAAGATCGCCGAGCTGGTCGACGAGCTTTAACTCATAGGCCTGGCGTCCCGTGAAGATCCGGCCGTCAGCGATGGCCCTGACGTCCCGCAGGGGGATATTCCTGCCCTCCGCCACGGCCTCAATGAACTGGCTGTGCACGTCATCGATCACGTTCTGCAGGAGCTCCCGTTCCTGCGCCGTCATCTCGCGATAGGGAGAGCCCACATCCTTGTACTTGCCGGCCTTCAGGACCATCCCTTTGACGCCGATCTTCTCCAGCAGCCGTTCAAGATTTGCAAATTCCATCTTGACGCCGATGCTTCCCGTGAGCGTTCCGGGGTTCGCCACGATCCGGTCGGCGGCAGCGGCGATATAGTACCCTCCCGAAGCGGCAACGGATCCCAGGGAAACAACGACCTTTTTCCCCTCCTTGCGCGCGTTCTTCAGCGCCTCATAGATCTCCTGCGCCGGGACCACGGCCCCTCCGGGGGAATCAACCCTGAGCACGATCGCCTTGACCGACGAATCCTGGCTGTAATTTTTCAGTTCGTCAACGATGCGCTCCGACGAAATCAGAACGCCCTCGACCTTCACCAGGGCTATCCTGTCCAGGCCGGGCAGCGACTTCATCGGTGAAAGGGCCTTGCCGCGGATCATATAGGACTCCAGCGAAAGCACGATAAAAAAGAGCACGCTGAGCGCGATGACCGTAACAAAGACCACCATGACACTGTTCTTTTTCATAGGGATATCAGTTCCTGCCCTTCAGAAGCGCGCCGATGGTGGTATCGAACTTGTCCTGCTGTTCCATATATTCCTTCATGCTCTCGCGGTCCTTCCCCTTTGCATGCGCTTTCATGGAGAGCGCGATCTTGCGCTCGCCCTTGTCCACCTTGATCACCCGGGCCGTGACCTCATCGCCTTCCTTGATCCCCTCCGATTCCCGCGGGATCTCCGAGGCGGGGATCAGCCCTTCAATGCCGAATTCAAGCCCGACGAAGAGCCCGAACTCCGCTGCTTTGACGACTTTCACCGTCTCGTCCCTGCCCATGGCATACCGTTCAGGTATCCCCTCCGACCAGGGGTCGGTTTCGAGCTGTTTCAGCCCCAGGGAAATGCGCTCCTTCTGGGCGTCGATGTTCAGTATCACGGACTTCACCGTCTGGCCCTTTTTCAGCACCTCTGAAGGATGCTTGATATGCCTGGTCCAGGAAAGGTCGGACACATGGATCAACCCGTCAATGCCCTCTTCGATCCCGACGAAGGCCCCGAAATCAGTGATCGTCTTGATCTTGCCCTCCACGACCGTTCCGGCAGGATAGCGGTCGGCGATGGTCTGCCACGGGTTGGGCTCCACCTGCTTCATACCGAGCGAGACGCGCTTGGCCGACGGGTCCACGGACAGCACCTGCACCTCGATCTCGTCGCCCAGGGAAACGACCTTGGAAGGATGCTTGACCTTCTGGGTCCAGGACATCTCAGAAACATGCACGAGTCCTTCCACGCCGGGCTCGAGTTCGACGAAGGCGCCGTACTCGGCAAGATTCACGACCTTTCCGCGCATCCGGCCGTTCACGGGGAACCGGTCAGCCACCCTGAGCCAGGGGTCTTCCGTCTTTTGTTTGAGGCCCAGCGAGACCTTCTGCCGCTCGGCGTCGAACTTCAGCACCATAACGTCGATGGACTCTCCTGTACTGAGCAGGTCAGAGGGGTGCGCGATCCGCCCCCAGGACATGTCGGTGATGTGCAGCAATCCGTCGATGCCGCCCAGGTCGATAAAGGCGCCGTAGTCAGTGATGTTCTTGACAACGCCCTTCACTGTCTCCCCTTCGGACAGCTTCGCCAGGGTTGCTTCTTTCTGCGATGCATTCTGCTGTTCCAGGATGGCCCTGCGGGACACGACAATATTGCC
The DNA here is from genome assembly GCA_037447195.1 of Nitrospirota bacterium. Lineage (GTDB taxonomy): Bacteria > Nitrospirota > UBA9217 > UBA9217 > UBA9217 > GWC2-57-13. The sequence goes on from JBBIHD010000038.1 coordinate 9,320, forward strand.
TCTGCCCGGGTTCATTTTGATGATCTTCACATCGAGGACCTTGCCGAGATACTGGTCCAGGTTCCGCAGGGGGCGCATGTCGATCTGCGAACCGGGAAGAAAGGCGCTCACGCCGATATCAACGGAAAGCCCGCCCTTGACCTTGGCAAGGACCTTGCCCTTGATCGGCGAACCACTCTGGTACGCACTGTTCAGATGGTCCCAGGCCTGCAGTCGCTTCGCCTTTTCCCGGGACAACCGAAGATTACCGTGGGAATCCTCGCCTGATTCAAGAAAGACCTCGATCTCATCGCCGGGCTGAAGGCCGGCAAGTTCATCCGTCGTGAACTGTTCGGCGGGGATCATGCCGTCGGACTTGTAGCCCACGTCAACCATCACCGCGCTCGGCAGCACCTGCGCGATCGTACCTTTCACGACCGACCCTTGTTTGAAGCTCTTCAGGGACTGGTTATAGAGGTTTTCGAACTCATTCTGCCCCTGTTCGCTGGCCCTCTCGTCGCCTTCGTATTCGAAGTCCTGTTCCTTGTCGATCATGAAAAGGATTCCCCTCCCCTGTGGTTTAGATCAACGGCCGCGCTACCGTCCAGCATCCTCTGCCTGCAGCCTTCTGAGCACCTGATCGATGATCCAATCGGGAGTGGATGCGCCTGCAGTAACGCCTACCGTCCCCGCTCCCTTCAACCAGCCCGACTGTATCTCTTCAGCCACTTCTATGTGGTAGGTCTGCTTGCCTTCCTCGCGGCAGAGGGAAACGAGGCGCGTCGTATTTGCGCTGTTCCGGCCGCCCACCACGATCATGACATCAGCCTTCCCGGCAAGGGTCTGCGCTGATTCCTGCCGCTCCGCCGTAGAGGTGCAGATGGTGTTGAATATCTTCAATTCCTTTGAAAGTTCAAGTAATTTTAGCACAACTCCAGAAAAATTGCTATATGCCTGTGTGGTCTGGGCCACGACCCCGATCCGCTGCTGAAACTGCTTATCCTCCATATCCTCGGGGGTCTCCACGACCAGGGCATCAGGCCCGGCATGGCCCAGAATGCTGTGCACCTCGGGATGCTTTTTCTCTCCCACTACCACGACCTGATACCCCTCTTGGTGCAGCAATGCGGCATGGCGCTGTGCCTTGCCTACGAAGGGACAGGTCAGATCAATGATCGTAAGACCCTTGTCCCGCGCCCGGGCCAGCACGGAGGGAGGCACGCCGTGGGAGCGGATAATGACGGCATCTCCCTTTGACAGGACATCGAGGCTCTCCACGGTCTCGACCCCTTCCTGCCGGAGCCGTTCGATCTCCTGGGGATTATGGATGAGCGGCCCCAGGCAATAGACCCTTCCTTTTGATGCCGCCTTAAAGGCCGTCTCGATGGCCCGCTTGACGCCGAAACAGAACCCCGCTTTTTCAGCCAGAATGATCTTCATGCTCCGCCGGCCCTTCTTTTCCCTGTCTCGACCAGCATTCGCTCCAGCACTTCCTCGACCGTCAGCCTGCTCGAATCGATCAGGATGGCGTCAGCGGCCTTCCGGAGCGGGGCGATCGCGCGCTGGCTGTCCTGCAGGTCCCGCTCTGCGATCTCACCGGTGATGCGGGCCAGTTCGACATCCAGCCCCTTCTCCTTCAGTTCCTGATAGCGCCTGCGGCCCCGCTCCTCCACGGTAGCGTCAAGATAGAACTTCACCTCGGCGTCGGGAAACACGACCGTGCCGATGTCCCTGCCGTCCATCACTACGCTGCCCTCTGCACCGAGCTCCCGCTGCAGCTCCAGAAGGCGGGCGCGCACGGCCTTTGATCTTGACACAGCTGAAGCGGCCATGCCCATTTCAGGCGTTCGGATCTCTCCGCTTACGTCCCGGCCGTCCACAAAGACGTTCGGAGCAGCGCTGTTTCTATTCAAGATCACTTCGGTCCTACTGCAGAGATCGGCCAGTGCCTGCTCATCAGCAAGGTCGATCCCCTCGCGAGTCGCCTTCCACCCGATGGCCCGGTACATGGCGCCCGTGTCGATATACAGGTAGTGCAGACGCTGGGCGAGCAGTTTTGCGATAGTGCTCTTGCCCGCCCCTGACGGCCCATCAATGGCTATGACCGGCCCCTGTGCCCGTTTTACCATAGTTCCTGCAGCCCTGCTGCCTTGCAATTATGTGCTAGCGGCATTCTTTGCCCTTCAGCTTCCTGCACGATGCCCTGAGCTGGTTCGTCACCGAGTCCGAAGGGCTCGTTCTGATCATTTCCATGATCGCCGACGCCCCCCGCTGGTCGCCAAGATCGGCCAGCGCCTCGCCCAGGGCCGTCTCCTTTCCTGCGCGGCGTTTCGGATCGGCTGCAAGCTTCAGGAGCGGATCAAGCGCGCGCGGGTCCCCCGATCTGCCGAGTGCCGAGATGATTGGACGCAGGTCACGGCTGCCGGGATCGGCAAACAGCGCCAGCAGCCGGTCGGTGGCCCGCGGTTCCTGCAGGCCGCCCAGGATCTCCACGGCAATTCCGGCCACATAGGGATCTGAGGAGTCGGCAAGCTGCAGGACAACACCGACGGGCTTCCATCCCGCTGCCGTGAGCGACCGGATGAGCGCTCCCATCCTCATGGAGTCGAGGGCCGACAGGGTGCTGGTGAGCATACCGGCCGTTTCCTCCTCGGGATAGCGGGAAAGCGCCTTCGCGGTGGCTGTCCGCATCAGGTCGTTCGGATTCACGATCTCGCGCATCAGTGTCGGTATGACCGTGCTGTCACCCAGAAGGCCGAGCGCTGCCGCGGCCTCGGCCCTGGTCTCAGGGTGGCCGGAAAGGTCCGTATACAGCAAGAGCAGAAAAGCCCGGGCCGTGGGCTCTTTCAAAGCAGCCAGCTTTCCGAGCGCTGTTGTGCGATGAGGAAGCTCATTCCGCAGGTTCGCCCCTTCGTCTGCAAGGGAGCGGGCCTCGGGATTCCTGATGGCTTGGATGCTTTCCAGCAGAACCTGCAGGTCCTTCCATGATGCAGCACCATACGCGCCTGCGAGATCAGCAGGGCGCGCCGGCGTTACGGTCACCGACAGGGCTTTCCTGGTCGGTGCGGGCCTGCGCATGCCCGACGGTTTTGCGTCCCGCACCATGACCGTCAGTGTATTTTCTTTCTTCAGCGCCACGGTGCAGGCGATCACCGCATGCAGATAGGTGCTCTCCTTCAGGACCGCTTCGCCGTTTACAGCGATCTCCAGAAAGTCCGGCCGTTCGGCCGGGACCGCCCCGTTCTGGAGCTTCAGCAAATATTTTCCCTCTCGGGCCGTGAAAGCGTCGCTGGACCGGTTTTCCAGTCCGTAACGCTCCCGGACCTCATAGGTCTTCGGGCCGAAGATCGGCTTCTCGCCGGCCGCTTGGGACAGGGGCGCCGCAGTCAATATTATGAACAGGATCAATACGCTGTTGAAAGCCTTCATAGTCAACCTCTCGCTTATGCCATTTGGCTCATTACGGACTTTGATGAGCACGCCTGCATCCCTCTCACTCGGACGCGCAATCGCGCTGAACGAGCGGCGCATCCGCTCAGTCCGTCGCAGGCATGCAACGAAAGCCTTTTGTTTGCCACGGCATTGTTCAGGCGCTCCCGGGCTCGTCCATCGTTCAAGGGATGCATGCTCTATCTTTACACTTTAGTCTCTGATATTTCTCTGCTTGTTTTGCACATCTTCGTACAATCGCTTATCGCGTTGTGACCTTCCGCAGCAGCCCTTCGAATCCCGGAAAGGACGTATCGATCCATTCCGTCCCGACGATGGTCGTCTCGCCCCGCGCAGCCAGGCCGGCCACGGCAAGGGACATGGCAAT
>JBBIHD010000039.1:0-13087 GCA_037447195.1 Nitrospirota bacterium
GTCAGCGGTATCGACCGGCCCGGCCGCACCGACCGCAAGGGCAGCATGACGCTGGCCTTCGAGCGCCTCGTCGTCCGCGGGCGGAGCTACCCGATCCGGGCGACCGTGACCAGCGCCATCGAGACGCTCCATGACGTCACCGCCACGGTCATGCTGCAGGACCGGTACCGCGAGATGCAGGAGCGCTACCGCCGGCTCTACGACAACGCCCCGTACATGATGCACTCCGTTGACGCCGGCGGCAGGATCGTCGTCTGCAACGGAACAGAGGAGCGGACCCTCGGCTTCGGCCCAGGCGAGCTCGTCGGCCGGCCCGTGACGGACATCATCGACCCGGCATATCACGACCTCGTACACCACAAGCTCACGCGCTTGAAAACGGACGGTTCTTTCGAGGGCGAGATGGCGCTCCTGGCGAGGGACGGCCGGCGCATCCCCGTGAACGTCGCCTCGCGGGCCATCCGGGATGAACAAGGCGATTTCATGATGTCCGATACGATCATGCGCGACCTCACGGAAAAAAAGCTGCTTGAGGCCCAGCTCCTGCACGCCCAGAAAATGGAGGCCGTCGGCCTGCTGGCCGGAGGAGTGGCCCATGACTTCAACAATATCCTGACGGCCATCATCGGCTACGGCAACCTGGCGCTCATGCAGCCCCGCCTTGACGCCGCACTGCGCGGGCATATAGACCATATTCTCGAATCAGCCGAGCGCGCCGCCCATCTCACGCACAGCCTCCTGGCCTTCAGCAGAAAACAGATCATCACCCCCCGTCCCGTCATGCTCGGAGAGGTCATCAATCGGCTGCGGCGGCTGCTCGCTCGCATCATCGGAGAAGACATCGAGCTCCGCATCTATCCCCACGGCGGCGAACAGCCCGTCCGTGCTGACACCACCCAGCTTGAACAGGTGCTGATGAACCTGGCGACGAACGCGCGGGACGCCATGCCGGGCGGAGGACTTCTGCTTATCGAGATCGAACCGGTGGAGCTGACCGAGGAGTACGTCAGAACGCACGCCTTCGCGCAGCCGGGCCGCTATATGCTTCTGTCGGTCACGGACACGGGCTGCGGCATGGAGGATAATATCAAGGACAAGGTCTTTGAACCCTTCTTTACGACCAAGGACGTGGGCAAGGGCACCGGCCTGGGCCTCTCCATGGTCTACGGCATCGTGAAGCAGCACAGCGGGTACATCAACGTTTACAGCGAGCCCGGAAAGGGCACGACCTTCAAGATATACCTCCCCGTGATCGAGGGCGAAATTGCCGCGCCGGAGCTCAAGCCGCCTGCGGCGGTCGTCGGCGGGACTGAAACGATCCTGCTGGCCGAGGACGAAGCGGCGGTCAGGAACCTGGCGGCCGCGATCCTGCGCGACCGCGGCTACACGGTCATTCTGGCCGAAGACGGGGAAGAGGCCGTTGCTCGGTTCCGGGAGCACGCCGATGTTCTCAGCCTCGTGATCCTCGATGTGGTGATGCCGAAAAAGAGCGGAAAAGCGGCCTTTGACGAGATGGCCGCGATCAGGCCGAACCTGAAATCGCTCTTCGTCAGCGGGTATACCTCGAACCTCATCCACAAAAAAGGCATTCTCGAGGAAGGCCGCGAGTTCATCACCAAGCCCTTCACGCCCAGCTCCTTCCTCGGAAAGATCAGGGAGATCCTGGATCAATAGCACTCCGCGGCCCCCGCGCCTTCAGGCACTGCCCCGGCGAAGCGCATGCCAGGGGGCGAACCAGGAACGCATGCCGGCTTACCGCGGCGCCGGCTGCCGCTGCGGATCAAAAGCCCTTGCCTTCTCCGTTACGTTCCAGTATAGTTCAGCATGCTATCCAAAGTGAAAAGCGCTGAAGATCTGGCGGTCCTGCTCGACGTTCTCCGCTCCATGGGCAAACGGATCGTCTTTACCAACGGCTGCTTCGACATCATCCACACGGGCCATACCCGCTACCTGAACCAGGCGAAAGCCTACGGCGACATCCTGGTCGTCGGCCTGAACAGCGACAGCTCTGTCCGCGCCATCAAGGGAGAGAAGCGGCCCATCAACGGCCAGGATGAACGCGCCGAGACCCTGGCGGCCCTGGCCTGCGTGGATTTCGTCACGATCTTCGATGAACCGGACCCCCACAGGCTGATCGCGAGACTGCAGCCTGACGTGCTTATAAAAGGCGGCGACTGGCCCGTGGAAAAGATCATCGGCCGGGATGTCGTGGAAGCGCGGGGCGGCAGGGTCATCAGCGTCCCCTATATTGCAGGCAATTCAACGACAGGCATTATTGAAAAGATATTGAAGAAGTACTGCTGATGCCGGGAAAGGAAGTTGAAACCACGGATGAACACGGTTTGACGAAAAAAACGCCCTGGGAGTGAAAAAGCAAGATCGGCACTCAGATGATTAACGAATCTCATATGCTTGTTTGAACTATACGTGTTAAAGTACTTTACGGACAAACATCGTAACTGCTCAGGTCTGTCTCACACAAAGCCACAAAGCTCACGAAGAAAGGCTTTAAATGCTGAGTGTAAACCAAAGAGATGAATTAATCTTTAGTCGTTCTTTGTGGCTTCGTGCCTTCGTGTGAGAATATGGTTTTGGGGTCCTGAGTAGTCACCAAACATCTTAAATTTTCAGTCAAGTTCTATAAAGTCAAAAGCGTTCACCGCGAGGGCGCAAAGGTCGCAAAGGAAAGCTTAAATTCAGATTTCAAAAGCATAAAAAACCTTCGCGTCCTTCGCGTCTTGGCGGTTCAACGGTTTGGTTTTGTTTCATCGGTCTGAGGCAGGGCCTCGCTAAACCGTGGCCAAGTATTTTTCCGGATTATCAGTTCATCCGTTGTTATCAGATTTGATCCGCGTCCAAAAGCCTTTCAGGGATCATCGCTCACCATTCTCCATATCGTACAATTCCTCATCGTCAAACCCGAAGTAATGCCCGATCTCATGGACCACGGTCTCCGCCACGATCTCCTCGATCTCCTCGCGTGACCGCGCGGCCTCCTCGATGGGCCGCTGGTAGATCACGATACGGTCGGGCAGCACATTTCCGTACCCCCAGCCGCGCTCGGTCAGGGGCACGCCCTGGTACAATCCGAAGAGGGTACCGTCGTTGATGCCCATGTCCTCAAGCAGATGTCCGGACGGTTCATCCTCCACCTGCACGGCGATGTTCTTGAGCTTCTGACGGAAAACGCGGGGAAGGCGCCGCAGCGCCGCGGCCACCAGCTGTTCGAAGGAGTCTCTGTCCATGGGATGATTGTACCATGAATCGATAGGCAGAAAAAACAAAACCACGAAGGTTCACTTCGTGGTAAAAGCCTTCCGGCTTGAGGGAGCAAAGGATATACCCTGCGTCTGTTCCGCGGAGCAGGCTACTTTTTCTTCGTGACTTTCTTGGCCTTCTTGGCCGGGGCCTTCTTCTTTGCTGGCATTGATCGTTCACCCCCTTTCAAGGAGCAAAAATCGCCTTCCCTGGGAAACGGATGCTATGATGTTGGTATGAGGCCAAAGGCGCCGGGGGCGACTGGGCCGCCCCCGGTGGGTCCACACACGCAGTGATGGGACTCCGAAATCAGCTGATGCTCAGGCTACTTCTTCTTTGCCTTTTTCTTTGCCTTCTTCTTCGCGGCCTTCTTCTTAGCCTTCTTCTTCGCAGCCATTCTCTCTTACCCCCTTTGCCGAACGGATTTAGTTGCCGGTAATGGCGCGCACATCAGCGCATGATGCCCACAATGCCGGGGATGCCCTCCCCGGCGCGTCCCGGGATGCCAGGGACTCCAGATCACGAGAAGCGTTACTTCTTTTTCGCCTTCTTCTTCGCTGCCTTCTTCTTTGCCTTCTTCTTAGCAGCCATCAGTATCCACCCCCTTTCAGTCACCGCATGCCGCCCGGCGGCGCGGCCATGAATTAAGAATCATCGCGGAGCAAGCTGCGCCCCTCCGTTCAGGAGGGACATCTGTGAATATTTTTCCCCTATCCGCCCGCGCACCAGGTCCATCAGCTCTTCGGCGTCCTTCACGGCCTGGTCGGACTCGTACCGGGAGATGACGCGCCCCGGGTCTTCCAGGAAGTTCTGGTGTTTTCTGCGCATCCGGTCGAACTTGTTGATCAGGCTCTTGTGCGCTTCTCCGAGGATCACCCCGGCGGCTGTTACGATCGTCTTCTGCGCGTCCCGCCCCCGGGCCCCCCGCGGACGGAACCCTTCCGACATGATGAGCGCCCGCGCGGCGCGCGACATGGCCTGGTAGGCCACGGCAAAGGACCATTCCTCATCGGTCTTCCGCAGCAGCCGGCTGGTCTCAAGATCGCGCTCGGCCCGCGTCATAAGCCCGAGGACCTCGGCGTGGTCCGAAGCCTGTTCCTCAACAAGCCCCATCTCTATGAGCGAATCATATTTCATCATCTTTCCCGATGAGGAATATCTTCTTGCCCCTGGCGATCTCTCTGATAAAAGGGTCTCGTGCATCTTTGCGTTTCCGGTACTCCTGTTCGTCGAAGACCTGGTAGTCGATCTCCCGCTTCAGCTTGTCTTCCAGGGCCATCACCATGTCGTTCAGCTCGGTGATGTTGACCTGGCCGATGACCATGAGGTTGATGTTGCTGTCTTCCTTCTCGGCCCCTTTCGCGAAGGAACCGTAGATGAACGCCGCCTGGACCCCCTTCAATCGCAACAGCGCCGCCTTGATGGATCCCTGCACGCCCGCAGTCTTGAAGATCAGCCCCTTCATCTCCGTGAAGATCGGGCAGGTCTTGTCGGCGTAGTAGTATTTCTGAACGCCCCGCTTCTCCCGCGCCAGGAGCCCAATCTTGACCAGCGTGTCCAGCTCCCGCTTGATCCCCGCGGCGTCCTTGCCGATGTGCCGCGCGATCTCTCTCAGATAGAACTTGCTGTCAGGATTGTTAAAGAACAGGCTCAGCAACTCCGCTCTCGTGGAAGAGAACAGTTTTGTCAGCAAATCATCTCACCTCGTGGACAAATATACAACAAGAGTGTAAGATTTGTCAACGGCAAATGTAAAAAAATTAATTTTCAATGGGTTTGACGATTTATCAACATCTGAATCCACACTGTGAATTTTTGGTTCAAAAAATTAATGTATTTTCTCGATAATTACCATATTTATTTGCATCCGCGCGCTGTTGATAAACGCCCGCTGATGACCGCCTGCGGCGCAGATGCGCCCATGGGGCCGGGAAGAGGCGAGCGTCGCGAAATGATAAAACCCGCATGAATGCCTGCTTATTCGCCCCTGCGCAACGAATCAACATCAGGCGCTGCGCATCGCCGCGCGACGTCGCAGTTCCTTCTGCTGCCGCAGGCGAAGCGCTGCGGCCGGCATTTCTGACTGCGGATCAGCCTGCGGCCCAGGCGGCGCACGGCGCCGAATGAGTTCGTCCCGTGATTTTTCTTTCGACACCGGCCTTCATTAATGGTATACTGAGCCTGCTTATCATGTTGACAAAACATCATCACTACACACAACGAACATGAACTTCTCTGAACTGAACCTTCCCGACGAAGTACAACAGGGCATCGATCATTCAGGATTTATCACCTGCACGCCCGTACAGAGCGAAGTGATCCCTCGCGCCCTGCGCGGCGAGGACGTGGCGGCCCAGGCCCAGACAGGCACGGGCAAGACCGCGGCCTTCCTCATCTCGCTGCTCACGCGCATGATGAAGAACCCCGTCCAGGACCGCGGCGATTCCCCGCAGGCGTTGATCATCGCCCCTACGCGGGAGCTGGCTGACCAGATATTCCATGAGGCCCTGCGGCTCGGCAAGTTCACGGGCTTCTCCTTTCTTGCCGTCTACGGCGGCGTTGACTACCACAAGCAGATGGAGACGCTGCGCAGGGGCGTGGACGTGCTTATCGGCACGCCCGGCAGGCTCATCGACTATTACAAGCAGCACGTCTACAGCCTGAAGCGAACGCGCTACCTCGTGATCGACGAAGCGGACCGCATGTTCGACATGGGGTTCATCGACGACCTGCGGTATCTCATGCGAAAGCTGCCGCCCTATGCGAAGCGCCAGTCCATGCTCTTCTCGGCGACCCTTACGTACCGCGTCATGGAGCTCGCCTACGAGCACATGAACCTCCCGGAAAAGATCTCGATCACGCCCGACAAGGTGACCGTCGAGCGCATTGACCAGGCGCTGTATCACGTCGGCAAGGACGAGAAGCTGTCGCTCCTGCTGGGCATTCTCCAGAAGGAGCAGCCCACGCGCACGCTCATCTTTGTGAACACGCGCCGCGCCGCCGACATGGTCGTGGAGCGCCTGAACCGCAATTCCTGGGCGGCAATGGCCATCACCGGGGACATCGACCAGAAGAAGCGGCTGCGCATACTCGCCGAGTTCAAGACCGGCAAATTGGCCATCCTCGTTGCGACGGACGTGGCAAGCCGCGGCATTCATGTCGAGGAGGTGAGCCACGTGATCAATTACGACCTCCCCCAGAATCCCGAGGATTACGTGCATCGCATCGGACGCACGGGCCGTGCCGGAGCCAGCGGCAAGGCGCTCAGCCTCGCAGATGAAGAGTATGTCTTTTCCCTCGAAGAGATCGAACACTATATCGGCATGAAGATCCCCGTGGCCTGGGCCGAAAGCGATATGTTCGTCAAGGAGATCCGCCGGCCCCGCAGTGAGCGGCCCGCGCCGGGCCCTGCGGGCAGACCGAACCGCCCCCGGGGACGGAGGTCTTCCCCGTCGGGCGACCGCGGCCGGCGGCGCCCCCCCCGTTCATAATACGATTATGCTATACTACTGTCAGCGAGCGAGCGGAAGCATGAACGGGTTCACACGCTCTTGACCGCCCTGTCATCCGGGCCCTTACTTACCCCCTGACCAGATGTCGCCAGCACTACTGTCTGTAGCATAAGGAGGTCCGCCATCGGAACCGCCGCTGCATACGAAGACCGGCCCTGGAGCACCTATTATGAGGAGGGGGTCCCCCCGCGCCTTGACTATCCGGACCTCACCCTCGGCGGCATGCTGGCCGCCACTGCCGCGAAGTTTCCCGACCGCACATCGCTCATCTTCTTTGGAAAAAAGATCTCCTTTGCCGAGCTGGACGGCCTGGCGAACCGGTTCGCCCGCGCCCTCACCGCCCTGGGCGTGAAGCAGGGCGACCGCGTGGCACTCATGCTGCCGAACGTTCCGCAGATGGTCATCACCTATTACGGAACGGTCCGGACAGGCGCGGTGGCCGTGCCGACCAACCCCCTGTATCTCGAGCATGAGCTGGAGGTGCAGCTCAATGACAGCGGTGCAACGACGCTCGTCGCGCTGGACATGTTCTATCCCCTGATCAAGCGGGTAATGCCGAAGTCGCCGGTAAAGCATCTCCTCCTCTGCAACGTGAAGGACTATCTTCCCTTTCCGCTCAACCTGCTCTATCCCTTCAAGGCAATGATCGACAGGCAGTGGGTCCCGGTGAAAAAGAAGCCCCCGGTCCATGATCTTGAGACCCTTCTGCGCGCCCAGTCGGCAGCGCCCGTGCAGGACCAGGCACAACCCGGCGACACAGCGATCTTCCAGTATACGGGCGGCACGACGGGCGTGCCCAAGGGCGCCGTGCTGAGCCACGCCAATCTGATCGCCAATGCCGTGCAATGCCGGGCATGGCTCACGATCAAGCAGGAGGGCGTGGACGTGCTGATGGCCGTGCTTCCCTTCTTTCATGTCTACGGCATGACCACGGTCATGAACATCAGCATCCTTATCGGCGCCGGCATGATCCTGGTGCCGAAGTTCCACACCAAAGAGGTGCTGCAGCTAACGCAGAAGTACCGGCCCACGCTCTTCCCGGGCATTCAGGCCATCTACCTTGCCCTGGCGGACTATCCCAAGGTGAAGAACTACGATCTCAGCTCCGTCAGGGCGGCCATCAGCGGCGCCGGCCCCTTGATGCACGAGGTGCAGGAACGCTTCGAAAGCCTCACGGGCGCCCGCATCGTCGAGGGCTACGGCCTGTCAGAAGCATCGCCCGTCACCCATGCCAACCCCATCTCGGGCCGCCGGAAGGTGGGCAGCATCGGCCTGCCCTGGCCTGATACGGAAGCCCGCATCGTGGACGTCGAGACCGGAGCGGTGCCGCAGCCAGTCGGCGCGCCGGGTGAGCTCGTGGTGCGGGGTCCGCAGGTGATGAAGAAATACTGGAACAAGCCGAAAGAGACGGAGCACGCGCTGCGCGGCGGATGGCTGCATACCGGAGATATCGCGAAGATGAACGAGGAAGGCTACTTCTTCATCGTTGACCGGATCAAGGACATGATCAAGACCGTGGGCGAGAACGTGTATCCCCGCGAGATCGAGGAGGTCCTCTTCACCCACCCGGCGGTTGCGGAGGCCGTCATCGTGGGAATACCCGGCCAGGAATTCATGGGCGAGAAGATCAAGGCCTACATTATTCTGAAGAACGGACAGACCGCCACGGCCGAAGAGATCATCGCCTTCTGCAAGGAACGGCTGTCCAAGTTCAAGGTCCCGAAGGAAGTCGAATTCCGCAAGGCCTTTCCCAAGACCCTCGTGGGCAAGGTGCTGCGGAGGGTGCTGCGCGACGAGGAATTGAAGAAGCAGGAAGATCAGAAGGCGGGAAGTTAGGAAGGTGGATGCTCCTTGTCTCATCTTCCCGACCTCTCAATATCTTAACTTCGGTTCTTACTGGGGTGAACAATGAAAGAGATCGTCATCATAGATGGGTTCCGAACGCCCTACGCCAAGGCGGGCACGGCGCTGAAGGACGTGCCGGCCGTCGATATCGGCGCGGCCATCCTGAAGGAGCTCGTGGTCCGCACGGGCATCGACCTGAGCCTGGTGGATGAGGTGATCGTCGGCAACGCGGGCATGCCCGCCGAAGCGGCGAATATCGGCCGGGTGATCGCCCTGCGCGCCGGCATCCCGCAGCACATCCCGGCCTACAGTGTGCAGCGCAACTGCGCCTCGGGCATGCAGGCCCTGGCCGGCGCCGTTGCCCAGATCCGCGCCGGCATGAGCGAAGTCATCCTGGTCGCGGGCGTGGAGTCCATGTCCGGCTATGCCCTCTACACCTCCGACCGGATGAAGGAGGTCTTCACGGCTGTCCAGCGCTCGCGCGGCATGGCCGGCAAGCTCGCCGCGCTCCTATCGCTCCGGCCGAAGGATTTCGTTCCCGTGGCGGGGCTGATGCTCGGCCTGACCGACCCTGTCTCGGGCCTGAACATGGGCCAGACCGCCGAGGTGCTCTCGCGCGACTTCGGCATTACGCGGCGCGAGCAGGATGAGTTCTCCCTCATGAGCCACCAGCGCTGGACCGCGGCCTTTGAAGCAGGCAAGCTCCGGAACGAGGTCGTCCCTTTCTATGTGCCGCCGAAGTTCGAGCCCCTGGAGGAGGACATCGGGCCGCGCAAGAACCAGACCATCGAGCAGCTTGCCAAGCTGAAGCCCTATTTCGACCGCAAGTTCGGCACTGTCACGCCTGGCAATGCTTCGCCCATCACCGACGGCGGGGCCGCTGCGCTGGTCATGACCGCTGACAAGGCACGGGAACTGGGCATGAAGCCCCTGGGACATATAAAGGAAGTGGACTTTGCCGGCTTTGACCCGTCGCGCATGGGAATCAGCCCTGTCCTGGCAATCCACAAGATCATGAAGCGGACGGGCATGAAGCTGAAGGACATGGAGCTCATCGAGCTGAACGAGGCCTTTGCCGCCCAGGTGATCGCCTGCGAGCGCGGCGCCGTGTCCCGGGAGTTCTTCAGCAGGCACCTCCCCGGCGAAGAGCCCATCGGCGAGCTGCGGCGCGACATCATGAACGTGAACGGCGGCGCCATCGCCCTGGGCCATCCCGTAGGGTCGTCGGGACTGCGCATCATCATCACCCTGCTGAAGGAAATGGAGCGCCGCGGCCTGGGCACGGGCCTTGCCACCATCTGCATCGGCGGCGGACAGGGCGGAGCAACAATCGTGGAGAGGAGATAATCCATGGCAGCCTTCACCTCTGAGATTCGCAGGGACGGCATCGCCGTCGTCACCTTCGACCTGGCCGGCGAAAAAGTGAACAAGCTCACCACGCCGGCAATGTCGGAGCTGGAAGGCCTTCTTGATGAACTGTCACAGAAGAAGGAGATCACGGCCCTCGTGTTCCGGAGCGGCAAGGAGGGCCACTTCATCGTCGGCGCCGACATCGCCGAGATCCGTGAGGTGCGGGATAAACAGCGGGGCGAGGAGCTCTCCCGTTCGGGCCAGCGGGTCTTCGCCAAGCTCGAAGCCCTGCCCTTTCCCGTTGTGGCCGCCATCCACGGCCCCTGCATGGGCGGCGGCCTGGAGCTCGCCCTTGCCTGCACCTACCGCGTGATCAGCAACGACCAGCGGACCGCCCTTGCGCTGCCCGAAGTGCGGCTCGGCATCCTGCCCGGCTTCGGCGGCACCCAGCGCCTGCCCCGGCTGGTGGGGCTTTCGAACAGCCTCGACATGATCCTGACCGGCAAGTCGGTCTATGCGAAAAAGGCGAAGCGCATCGGGCTTGCCGATGAGGTGACCTTTAAAGAACTGCTGCTGGACGTGGCCCTGAGCCGCGCAGCAAAGGCCGCAAAGAAGCCGAAGCCCCGGAAGGTGCGCGCGCGGCGGCCCTTCGTTGTCCGCCTGCTCGAAAGCAATCCGCTCACGAGGCTGCTCATCTTCCGCATGGCGAAAAAGAGCGTGCTGAAGGAAACTCGCGGCAATTATCCCGCCCCGCTTGCGGCGCTCACGTCCGTGCGCACCGGACTTTCCCGCGGCCGGAAAGCGGGCTACGCTGTTGAGGCGCGCCTGCTGGGAGATCTCATCCCTACGGAAGTGTCCAAGAACCTCATTTCCATCTTCTACCTGAACGAGATGCTCAAGAAGGGCGACGAGCAGGCTCCGGCGATCACTTCGGCCGGCGTGCTCGGCGCAGGCATCATGGGCGGCGGCATTGCCCAGCTCTTTGCCGAAAAGGGCATCACCGTGCGCATGAAGGACATCAGCACGAAGTTCGTCGCCACGGGCCTGAGGGCCGCGGCCGACATCTTCCGGAAGCGGGCGAAGAAGGGCATCGTCGACAAGCTGCAGGCGCGCGACGGCTTTGACCGCATCACCGGCGCTACGGACTATTCCGGCTTTGGCAGCCTGGACCTGGCCGTGGAGGCCGTGGTGGAGAAGATGGACATAAAGAAGGCCGTCGTGAAGGAATTTGAGCAGGCGGCCAAAGCGGATGCGATCTTTGCCACCAATACCTCATCCCTTTCGATCACCGAAATGGCCACGGCCTCGAAACGGCCCGAACGCGTCGTGGGCATGCATTTCTTCAATCCTGTGGAAAAAATGCCCCTCGTGGAAGTGATCCGGGGAGCAAAGACCTCCGATGAGACCGTGGCCGCCATCACGGGCCTGTCCCGCCGCCTCGGCAAACTTCCCGTGGTGGTGAACGACGGCCCCGGCTTTTTGGTTAACCGCATCCTGATGCCCTATCTGGGCGAGGCGGTGCATCTCCTGGAAGAAGGCGGGTCCATCGAAGAGATCGACCATGCCCTGGTGAAGTTCGGCATGCCCATGGGCGCTTTCATCCTGCTCGACGAGATCGGCATCGATGTGGCCCACAAGGTTGCGGACATCCTGCATGACGGGCTGGGCGAGCGCGTCAAGCCGTCGCCCCTGCTCGGCGCGCTGGCAAAGGACGGCTATCTGGGCAAAAAGAACGGGAAGGGATTCTATCTCTACAAGGGCCGCAGGCGGAAAGGGACTGACGCCTCCGTCTACGGCCGCATCGCGTCCCGCGGCGCAGCGAAGATCAGCGCCGGGGAGATCGTGGACCGCGCGGTCCTGCTCATGATCAAGGAAGCGGCCCTCTGCCTGGAAGAAAAGATCATCGAGCGCGCCGACCACCTCGACGGGGCCCTCATCTTCGGCATCGGGTTCCCGCCCTTCCGCGGCGGGCTCTTGAAGTATGCCGACAAACTCGGGGCCAAGACCATCGTGGAGAAGCTCGAAGAACTCGCCAAGAAGCATGGCGAGCGCTTCACGCCGCCGCGGTCGATCGCGGAGATGGCAAAGGCGGGGAAGGGATTTTATAGCTAAGCAGCGGCGCGAACTCGTCTTCCAGGGAGGGCTGTATGCGCAGAATCGTCATCGCCTTCTGGCTCATCGTTCTCTCCGTGCTCGCTGCATCGTCTCATGCCGCCCGGCATGCAGCAGGGGCCGGACCGCCCGCGCTCTGCGAAGAGCCCGAGGCGAAGCTTCTTGACAGGCCGACGGTCAGGTTCGAACACTGGCCTCTTGCCGACGCCAAGGGCGCCGGCATGTCGGTCAACGGCGCCTACCTGCTCGCGCCGCGGGCCCCTGCGCGGCCGGCCGCCTTTTGCGCCTGGGGCGCTGCCACTCCCTCGGGCCATCAGGTCGAGCTTGCGCTCGAGACGAATGCCTTCGGCAAGGGCGTGTTTCACCTCCGGGTCTGGAAGCCCGACGGCACGCTGGTGGCCGAAGGCGAGCGCCTTGCGAAGCTGCCGCTCTACGGCTACTGGCAGTTCATCGGACGGCAAGAAGAATACCGGCAGCCTGATCCCCTTTCTGATTTCTGGATAGAGGTCATTCTTCCGACCTTCCAGCCCGGCTCGGTCCTGCTTGCTGAGCGGCCTGAGGGTGCAGGAGCAACAGCATCCCTGATCAATCCGCCCCACCACATCGCCCGAAAGATCACGGCCGGCGAGGGCTCGCTTTTCTGGGGCGAGGTCTTCATTCTCGACGAGGTTTCACGCCGCTATCTTTTACAGGTCAGCAAACAAGCCCTCCAGAGCCCGAAGGCTGATGTCCGCGCGCGCGCCGCGGAAACCCTAGGCGCCATGGGAACGCTCGGGAAAGAGGCTGTGCCTGCCCTTGTCCAGGCACTGAAGGACGCGGACACTAGGGTAGCCGGAAATGCCGCCCATGCGCTGCTGGCCCTGGGTGCTGCTGCGGCGCCTGCTGTGCCGCAGCTCACAGGAGCGCTGACGCATAAAGGCGAATGGGTGCGAGCGAAGGCTGCCTGGGCACTGGCATTCATCGGCCCCCCGGCCCGGGAAGCTCTGCCGGCCCTGGTGAAGACGATGCGT
>JBBIHD010000040.1:0-3300 GCA_037447195.1 Nitrospirota bacterium
GATCTTCGCCGCGCCCGCGCCAGAAACGACGCGCTCCTCCAGGGGCCGGACCTCCTCGCGGAGATAGACCTTCATGATCGTGCAGCCTGAAAGCAGCGCCGTGAGCACTGCCATGGCCAGGGTCTTTTTCATGGCGCCCTCCCCTGCTCGCGCGGCAACGTATTGATCCTTACATCGGCCCTGCTGCGGAGGTTCAGAAGATACTGGGCGACCTGCTGGTCCGTCTTCCGGAGCGACAGCAGCGCAGCGATCGACCGGGATGCTTCCTGGAAGGTCTTTCCGGCATAGTCCATGCTGTTGGCGTCGTAATAGGCGCGGACCTCTTCCCGGCTGACGCGGACGAACAGCCCCACCTTCTTTTCCAGGAACCGCTCCACGATCAGGCGCTCCCCGAGCATGATGCCGAGCTGTTCTTCCGTCATGCCGAGCCGCTGCAGGAACCGGCTAAAATCATTCTCCCCCGGGAAGCGCTTTTTCAGCGCCTCCATCTCGCCCCGGATATCGCGGGAAGACACGTCGGCGAAAGCAAGCCGCCGGGCTTCCTGCAGCAGCAGCCGCCGGTTGATCAATCCTCCGAGCGTCTCCGCTTCGAGATGGTTCCGGTCTGTGCTCCCGCCCTGCATGGCCGCATTGAAATCAGCGGCCTGGCGCAGCTCGCTCAGGGTGATGACCTCCCTGTTCACCGAGGCCACCACGTGGTCCAGCACTTCTGCCAGAGCAGGCTGCACCGGGAACAGCAGGCAGGCAAGGAAGCCGAGGAGCGCGCCGACACCGCCTTTCATGAGATCCCGCCCTCCTTCAGGTCCGTCATCTTCACCCCCTGGAGATAGTCCACGGTGCGCTCTTCCCGGAGGACCTCAAGCTTCTTCACGATATCGGCGATGCGCAGCGCGTTGTCGAGCGCCGTCTGGAGGCGAGCCCTGATCTCTTCCGGCAGGGCCTCATAGCGGTCGAGCAAAAGCTCTATATTGCCGATGACCGTCGTGAGCGGATTGTTCACCTCGTGCTTCATGGCAATGCTCACCTGGCCGATTGCCGCGAGGCGCTCCACCTTGACCAGCAGCCGGCGCAGCTCCTTCTGGTCCGTCACATCCCTTCCCGAGACCTGAAAACCGGTGAACTCGCCCTGCCGATGCATCCGGCGGCCGCTGATCTCCAGGAAGGCCGTGGTGCCGTCCCGCTTCGCCACTTCGAACTCGATGAAGGAACCGCCCATTCCCCGTTCGCCGGCCAGCAGTTTCCTGGCCCCCTGCGCGTCGTCCCGGCCGAGAAAATCCGTGACCATGCGGCCCAGAAGCTCATCTTTTGCATAGCCTGAGAACCGGACCGCTGCTTCGTTCACCGCCGTGATCCGGCCCTCGCGGTCAATAGTGAACAGGATGTCCCGGGAATGCTCGAACAGGTCCCCGTAGCGCTCTCCCGACTCTTTCACTTCTCCGTAGAGCCGCGCGTTCTCCACGGCGATGCCGAGCTGCAGGCCGATCGTTTCGAGCATCTGCAGGTCCGACGAGCCGAGCTTGGCCTGTTTTTCCGGATACAGAACAAGCACTCCGAGTATCCGGTCATGGGTCTTTATCGGCGTGATCACGTGCGGATGGCCGCCGCCGACGCGGTCGCGCGTATGGCGCGGATCTTCGCATTCTCCCTCGGTGTACAGGATATCACCCGTCGCCGCCGCGTGGCCGCAGAGGCACTCGCCCATCTTGATGACGCTTTCCTGCCGCACGAACTCCTTGTCGAGCCCTACGTGCGCCACGAGCACCAGGTGCTCTCCACGCTCATCGCACAAAAAGATCCCGCCCCAGGGCTCCATGCCCGTCAGGCTGTCCAGCACCTTCAAAAGCGAATTGTGCAGCACCTCCCGGAGATTTCCCGCCTGCCGCAGCACCAGCGCCACGGAGGTGATCGCATCGAGCTGCCTCGTCCGGCTCAGCAGGCGCTGCTCCAGGTCGTCATAGGACCGCCGCAGTTTGCCGGCCATCTCATTGAACCGCTCGGCGATCATGGCCACGTCGCTCACGCCTGCGGCGTCGATCCGGTAGGCAAGGTTTCCACGGCTGACCTCCTCGGTCCCGCTCCGCAGCCTCCCGAGCGGCACTGATACGGCCCGGTACAGGTAAATGCCGAAGGCCATCAGGAATACCACAGCCACGACGACTATCAGAACGAACCGGGCGTTCACGCCGTCGCGTATGCCCTGCAGCTGGACCACCAGCGCGTCCATCTGGTCGGCGCTTTCAGCCTTGTACCTCTCGATGTCCCTCTGCAGCCACCGGACCAGTCCGTCTACCTCGATCATCAGGTTGGTGGCAAGCCGCCTGTCCGCGCCCACGGGGTCCCGCAGGGAGAAGATGCGGTCCGTCTTTCTCTCCAGGATCCCGAAATCGTCGATTACGGAAGCGAGCAGCTCCATGTCCCGCTGTTTCAGGTCCATGCCGCTCATCTCGGCCAGCATGGACCGTACGGCGTCCTTCGACTGCAGATAGGAGCTGCGCGCCCTGTCGTCGCCCGAAATGAGGAAGTCATGAACGACCATGGAGATATCGGCGATCTCCCGCTCGATCCTCCATACCTTCTGCACTTCGAGCGAGATGTGCTTTACGCCCTCGGTGGTCCCGGAAAAGGCGGCAGTCATGCCCCTGAGCGCAATGACGGTGATCACCAGCATGACGAACATGCCGGCGCCGACAAACAGTATGAGCATTCTATGGATTTTCATGCGGTCCGGCCGCGCACCGCCCTTCGCGTGCGCTGCAGCATACTGAATTATTTCACAAAGACCGCGCGAATGCAAGAAAAAGGGACAGTCTCCCTGTGCTGTACGGAGACTGTCCCTTTTCAGAAACTACCCTTGTTGCTAGAGGACTGCCCCTTTTTTCAGGGCGACCAGGCGGGCGAGGTGTAGTTGGCGTCGTTGGGGGTGATCCGTTCGAGTTCGGTGCCGTCGGCGTTCATCAAATAGAGATTGAACCGCCCCTCACGGTTCGAGCTGAAGACGATCTGCCGTCCGCTGGACGACAAGGACGGGTTCTCGTCATTG
This sequence comes from Nitrospirota bacterium, assembly GCA_037447195.1. GTDB lineage: Bacteria > Nitrospirota > UBA9217 > UBA9217 > UBA9217 > GWC2-57-13. The sequence goes on from JBBIHD010000040.1 coordinate 3,041, forward strand.
CCCGGCCCCGAGGTCAGGACGCGGAAATCGGAGCCGTCAGGGTTGATCGTGGCGATCTTGAACAGCCCGTTGACGAGAGAGGCAAAGACGATGCGGTCGCCCCGCGGCGACCAGTGGGGCGAAGAATTATAAGAGCCCTGAAAAGTGATCCGCCGGACATCGGAACCGTCAACGTTCATGATGTATATCTGGGGCACGCCGGCCCTGCCCGACGTAAAAGCGATCTCCCGTCCGTTCGGCGACCAGGCAGGCGCCACATT
>JBBIHD010000040.1:3327-3886 GCA_037447195.1 Nitrospirota bacterium
AGACGCTCCATTGCGTGTCCGAGCCGGTCCATCGTATAGATCTCCACGCCCCCGGACTTGCTCAGACCCGCGGCCAGCCGCTTGCCGTTCGGCGACCAGGCAGGAGAGATGTTCAATCCCTCGCCGCCCGATATCTTCCACCGCCTGCCGGTGTCGAGGTCCAGGCCGAAGAGATCGGGATTGCCGTCCCGATAGGAGACATAGGCAAGGGTCTTGCCGTCAGGACTCCAGGCGGGCGACATGCAGAGCGACCGGTCCGCTGATATCTTGAGCGGGTTCGCGCCGTCATAGTCCATGACGTAGAGTTCCTTGTCTCCCGTCTTGTCGGACACAAAAGCGATGCGGCTGCCTGCCATGCCCTTCTCGCCGGTGAACCGCAGCACGATCTCGTCGGCAAAGGCGTGGGCCATGCGGCGGATGGTATCTTTGTTGCCGAAGAAGTCCTTGGCCGACATGCGCAGGCCCGTTGAAGCATCAAAGACCCGGCCCGACAGCACCAGGTCCGCGCCCTTCCGGTGCAGCCGCGCCCAGACAACGCCTGTCATGCCGAAGGTGCCTG
>JBBIHD010000040.1:3901-8640 GCA_037447195.1 Nitrospirota bacterium
CTCCTTGGGCGGCTCGGTCTTGGCGTCATAGATCAGGTCGATCTCCTTCGGGTCCGCAAGTTCGAAGATCTGGGACCTTCGCAGGTCCGCGCGCAGCACCTCAAGAAGCAGCTTCCGAAGCTCCGGCGCTCCCGCGTCATCATTGATGTCGAGGACCACCAGGGGGATCTTCTTGGCTTCGCCGCTGATCACGCCCAGGTAGTACTGGGCCTGGGCAACAGCGCCCCCCAGGAGGACAAGGCAGACCGCGGCCAGTATGATGATCGATTTTTTCATAACGTTGCTAGTGCAGCTCCGGTTGTTCACTCCCCACTCCGAACTCTGAGCTCCGAACTTGTCACTCTCTTTCCATCAGGTCCACGCTGAAGACTTCGAACTCCCGGAAAAAACCCTCAGGAAGCGGCGGAAAGGGACTGGCCACGAGGATGGCGCGCATGGCCGCCTGGTCAAAATAGAAATTCCCGCTCGACTGCGTAGGCGTCGCATCAACGACCCGCCCGGAGCGCAGGATCTTGAAGGTCACCGTCGCCCGGATGCCCTTCGCGCCCGGAGGCGGGTTCCAGTTCCGTTCGATCTTTTCCCGTATCAGCGCCAGATAGGGCGGGAACTTGAATTCCGGCGCGACTGAGAGAGCGACTGCCTGCTGCTTCTGGGCCGGCGCTGCCGGGCGGTCCATCTCGTCCTCCCGGGGCTTCTCCGCGGCCGGCTTCTGCGGCTTGAGCTCGGGCATGGCGTCCTTGCGGAGCTCCTTCTTCGGCGCCGCCTCGGGCTTAGCTGCTTTCACCGGCGGCTTGGGCTCCGCCGCCGGCGCAGGCGGCGCCTGGGGCAGGGCATCGGGAAGGTCCAGCGCCTGGTCCACGATCGTCACCTGATAGAACGGCGGAACATGGATCCGCGGGACCGCCCGTCCATAGAGCAGCAGCGCGATGAAGAAGAACAGGACATGCAGGGCTAGGGAGAACAGAACAGCGGGAACAAGCTCCTGGTCGGACTGGCCGACCCTTTTCCCGAAAAGGAGCCTCATCTCCCGGTCTCGCCTCCCCGGGTCGGCTCAGTGACCATGCCGAGCTTGTCGATGCCGGACCGCTTGACCGCGTCCATGACCTGGATCACCGCGCCATAGGGCACGTCCCGGTCAGCCCGGAGATAGACGTTCGTCTTCGGCTTCTGCTTCTTGATATTGACCAGGATGGACTGCAGCTTATCGACGCTCACGCGCTCCTTTTCGAGAAAGACCTCCTGGGAACGGGTGACGGTCAGCACCACGCGGTCCTCGGGTTTGATGGTGCTGGCTTCGGATTTCGGCAGATTCACGTCGAGCCCCCGGCTCATCATGGGTGAGACGACCATGTAGAAGAACAGCACCGTCAGGACCAGGTCCAGGAGCGGGATGATGTTGATCTCCCGGATGATGGGGCTGCTCCGCCGCGTCGCGCTCATGGCTGCCTCCGCAGCAGGCTCCGCTCCATGAAGCTCTGGAATTCCATGGAGAAGGAGTCCATCCTGCTGGCCATATCGCGGATCTTCTCGACGAAATAGTTATAGGCCACGACCGACGGAATGGCCACGAAGAGCCCGGCGATGGTCGTGACGAGCGCCGCCGCAAGCCCCGGCGCCAGGGCCCCGATGTCTCCCGCGCCCTTCAGGCCGATGCCGTAAAAGGCGTCCATGATGCCCCAGATCGTGCCGAAGAGGCCCAGCAGCGGCGCCACCGTGCCCGTGGTCCCGAGAAAGGCAAGATACCGCTCGAGGTACACGATCTCGTCCTGCGACGTTATTTTGAGGGCCCGTTCGATCTCCTGGGCGAGCACCGGCCGGTCCTCTTCCGTCACCTTCGAGTCGGGATGGGACTTGATGATCGTTTCGGCCTCGCGGTAGCCTTCGACAAAGAGCAGGGCCAGGGGGCTGAACTTCATGGCCTCGGCGTTCTTCAGCATATCGCCGATCTTCTTCGTTTTCCGGAAGGCCGCGAGAAAAGTGTGGGATTCCGACTCCGCTTTGCGCACGTACTGATATTTCAGGATGATCATGGCCCAGGTGATGACGGAAAATCCCATCAGGATCAGCACGATCCCCTTCCCGACCCAGCCGGACTCGAGAAAAAGCCCTACCACACCGCTTCCCATTCCGGGCACTGCACTCAATGAAGGCATTCGTTTCCTCCGCAAATAATGGTATTCAAACAGTGAGACACTCGATAAAGGTCAAAAGCCGCCACGGAGGCACTGAGACACGGAAAAGAATGAGAATTAAAAAGCCTTCCTCCGTGCCCTCCGCGGCTCCGTGGTGAGATCCGCTCTTTTTCGGCTTCATCAACCTTTCAATCCGGAACCTGCTGGCTGCAGTTCGGCCATTATTTTTCCCATCTCGCTCACATCATAGCCGCCCATGGCAACGAGCTGTTCGCGCAGCCCCCGGTCCGTGCGTATGATCGAGAGGAGCGCGTCGAGCAGGGGCGTCCCGTAGAATTCCGCGGGAATGGCCAGGTCATACCGCTCTTTTGCCACGGGAATGAACTCCAGGCCGAGCGCCCGCGCAGCAGACAGCACTGCCAGACCCGTGTCCGCCGCGCCCGACAGCACGGCAGCGGCAACGGCCATGTGCGTATATTCCTCGCGATTATACCCGTTAACCTGCTCCGGGTCAATGCGAAGTCGCCGGAGATGCAGGTCCGTCAGCAGCCGCGTCCCGGCTCCTGCCTGCCGGTTCACAAAGGACAGGTCCTTCCGCGCCAGGTCCCCGAAGCCGCTGATCCTTTTGGGGTTGCCCTTCGGCACCAGCAGCCCCTGGTCCCGGTGCACGAGGTTCACGAGAAGAATGCGCCTGCCCGGCAGATGCTTCCTGAGGAAGCTGACGTTGTACTCTCCCGTCTCCTCATCAAGCAGGTGCGTGCCTGCCAGATGGGCCTCGTTCCGCTTCAGCGCCAGGAGGCCGCCCAAACTGCCCACGTGGGCCGATGAAAGCGACAGGGCGGGATGCCTGCGCTTCAGCGCGTTCGCGAGCAGGTCGAGGGCCGGATCATGGGAGCCGATGCAGACAATGGTGTTCTCCACTTCATGAACAGGCCGCAGCAGGTCAACAGGCACCTCCTCGCCCGCGCCGATCCCCTCGCTCGCGGCAGGAATGCGGGTGATCCCGTCGGCGCGGACCAGCGACATGAGGGCGCCCGCGCCCCGCGTCACCGGCGTGGCGATCATTGCTCCCGAAACCTTGCCGAGCTTGACGCGCAGGAACTCTTCCTGCCCCAGGGAAGAGGCCGCGCTCCTGCTGAGCTTGGCGGTGACCGAACCCTGCGGCGGCACGACCCGGCCCTGCAGCGCAAAGACCAGGGGTTTGACAAAGAGCCCGAAGGTCAGCGCCGCTGACACGGGATAGCCGGGGATGCCGATGACCGGTTTTCCCCGGACCATGCCGAGGACCACGGGTTTGCCCGGCTTGATGTTCACGCCGTGGACGACGACGCTGCCGAGTTCGGCGATCACCGGGGCCGTGAAGTCCTCCCGCCCTGCCGACGAACCGGCGTTCACTGCCACCAGGTCCGCCTCTGCAAGCGCGTCTTCTATCGCTGCGCGAAGCAGCGCTGCGTCATCTCGGATGATCGGCCGCTGCAGGGCCTCTGCCCCGCACTCAACAGCCATGGCCGAAAGCATGGCGGAATTGAAGTCGATGATCATGCCCCGCTCGAGCGGCCTGCCCGGCTCCACAAGCTCGGAGCCCGTGGGAATGACCGCGACGCGGGGCCGCTTCCGCACCATCACGGAGCTGTGGCCGCTCGCCAGCAGGGCCGCCATGTCCACGGGACGGATCACGTGGTTCTCGGGGATGACCAGTTCCGTGGCCACGATGTCCTCGCCCACGACACGCACATGCTGCCAGGGCGTCGCAGGCTTCAGGATCTCGATCTCCTGCTCCGAGATCTTCTCCACGTCTTCGATCATGATCACGGCGTTCCTGTCGCCGGGCAGCGGGTCGCCCGTGTCCACGAATTCAGCCTGCTCGGGCACGCGGAGGCGCAGCGGCCTCGTCTCGGCGGCGCCGAAGGTGTCGGCGAACCGGACCGCCACGCCGTCCATGGCCGCTGAATGGTAGAACGGCGACGAGACCTGTGCGATGACCGCTTCCGATGTCACGCGGCCGAGGGAGTCCTTGACAGGAATGGACACCCCCTCCAGAGGAGCACCAAAGCCGGCGGCCTGAAGCGCATCGGCATATTTTTTGACGGCGCTCTCAAGAGGTTCGTTGGAGAGGAATTTTTTTTGTTTGAACATAACCGCATTTACCATGAAGACACGAAGGCTCGAAGAAAGAAAAGGCGGCGCGCCCTGAATTTTCTCTTTGTGAGACTTCGTGCCGTGGCGCCTGTGTGGCGAACATCAAGTGCTCTTCTTTTTTAGAACAGCCTCACTTCCACCTCTTCCCCTGTCTCGATGCCGATCGTTCCGAGGGGAACGACAACGGTGCCCACGGCCTTGACAAGGGTGCTGATGAGGCCTGACCCGCCCAGCACGGGGATGGCCCAGAGTTCGCCATCGCGTTTTTCCAGGAAGACGCGCACATGGTCCTCCCTGCCGGGCCCCGAGGAAATGCTGCGCCCCAGCTTTGCGCGCACAACGCGGTGCGCAGAGACGCCCTCCAGTGCCGGCAGCATTGCCTCACCGGTCAGACGGGCAAGCACAGGCCGCACGAAAAGATCGAATGCTATGGCCACGGCAACAGGATGGCCGGGAAGCCCGAAGATC
>JBBIHD010000040.1:8655-12914 GCA_037447195.1 Nitrospirota bacterium
CCTGCCCGGCCCATCCGGCTATGAGAGGCTTGCCCGGCTTGATCGAGACGCCATGCACGAGCACGCCCGGAGGCCCGAAGCTCCCGACCACCTTTGCCGTGTAGTCGGCTGTGCCGACGGAGCTTCCGCCGGTGATCAGCACCAGGCAGCAGTCCTGCAGAGCGTCCTTGACAGCGGTCCGCAGCTGCTCCTCGTTGTCGGGAATGATCCCCTTCCGCACGGGGACGCCGCCTCCCTGCAGAACGAGCCCTTCGAGCGTATAGGAATTGCTGTCCCTGATCTGGCCGGGCGCAGGGCTTGCCTCTGCCGGAACGAGCTCGGTCCCTGTCGAGATGATGGCCGCCCGCGGCCTCGTGAACACCTCAATGGTGGTCACGCCGATGCTGGCAAGGGCCGCCATGTCCTGGGGCCGCATGCGGTGCCCCCGGGAAAGGATGGCCTCGCCTTTTTTCAGGTCATCACCCGGCTGCACCACGTGCTGCAGGGGACCGGCAGGCCGCGTCACTTCGATCGTCCGCCCGTCCACTGCATGGGTATGTTCGAGCATCACCACTGCGTCGGCGCCTGTTGGCAGCGCGCCGCCCGTGGCGATCTTCATGGCCTCGCCTTTCCCGAGCGCGCCGTCGGGGATGGCGCCCATGGGAATATCGCCGATGACCTGCAGAAGGGCCGGAAGGGACTCGCTTGCGCCGAAGGTATCAGCGCTCCGGACGGCATAGCCGTCCATGGTCGAGCGGGCGAAGGCCGGGATGTCGGCAGGAGAGGCGACCTCCACAGCAAGGATCCTGCCGAGCGAAGCGCTGAGGGGGACGGCCTCGTGGCCGGGCACCGGGACTGCGCCATGCTCAAGGATGCGCTGAAGCGCTTCCTCCCGCGTCACCACGCCGGAACGGCCAAGCATGTCCTTGAGAGCCATGGAAAACTCCGCATTCCCGCTGTCTACGCACGAAATCCCAAATATACTCAAAGCGCAATGGACAACTGCCGGACAATCCGGTTCATGGCCATGGCAGCTCTGAAGCGTATCTGGGATCTGCGCTGGGGAGCCTGGTCTTTGTTACTTCTTCGCCTTGATCTTGCGCACCTGGGACGCGGCCCGCATCCCGGCAACAGCGCCCTCGCCCGCCGCGGTCACGATCTGCATGCCGCCGCAGGTGCAGTCGCCGGCGGCGAAGACGCCGTCAAGGTTCATCCGCTGATGCTTGTCCGTGATCAGGCAGCCGCGATCGTCTGTGTGGCCGCCGGCCTTCATGATGAGCTGGGAAATGGGCGTCGAGCCCATGGCAATGAAGACCCCTTCCAGGGGAAGGACCGTCTCCGAGCCGTCCTGGGCGAGCTTGAGGCCCGTGACCAGTTCGTCGCCCACGATCTCCTTCACCTTTGTCACGGGGAGTATTTCGACGTTGTTCTTTGCCTTCATGCGCTGCATCAGCACATCGAGTATCTCGACGTTCTTGTGCGGGACCAGCGTCACTTTTTCGGCCAGGTCGGCCAGGTGCAGCGCTTCTTCCGCCGCCTCGTCGTCCGAGCCCACCACGGCGACCTTTCTTCCCTTGAAGAACGCGCCGTCGCAGGTTGCGCAGTAGGAAACGCCTTTTCCGAGGAACTCCTTTGCGCCGGGCACTTCGAGCTTTTTCCTCGCAACCCCGATCGCGATGATCACCACGTGGGACTCGTAGACGGCGTCGCGCGTCCGGACGCTCTTGGTCGCGCTCTGCAGGTCCATGTCGACCACTTCCACGGGATAGACCACGGTGGCGCCGAACTTCTCGGCCTGCTTTACCATGACATTGGTCAGGTCAAAGCCGCTGATCGCCTCGTAGCCGGGATAGTTCTCGATATCGGAGATCTTGGCCGTATACCCGCCGGGAAACTCCTTCTCCAGGATGACGCTCTTCTGTCCCGCCCGTCCGAGATAGATGGCCGCCGTAAGCCCTGCCGGCCCTGATCCTATGATGATCGCATCGTAAAAATCCGCCATAACAAACCTCCTCAATGATGATTGCGTGGTGTATTGTATCCAAGCCCCCGCGCCAAGTCAACCGTAAACCCTGCGAGAAACAAGCTTCTGCAACAATGACAGGCTGCCCCTCTCCCTGACAGGGTAAAGGACCGCTGGCCGAACAACCTGTTGCATCAGGCGTTCAATGCGGCTACAATGGAGCTTCCAGGGACAGGGAGAGGACGGCCTATGACGCGGGAACAACTGATCGCTGAGATCCTGAAGGAAGCAAAGAACAACAGGCTGGCATGCGAACGGGCCTATGCCATGGCGCGCGAGCTGGGCGTGCCGCTCGGCGATATCGGCGCCCTGTGCAATGAGCTTAAGATAAAGATCGTGCAGTGCCAGCTTGGCTGTTTCTGAATTGCGGTGCGGGAGCAGCGCCTGTTTCGCCTCCGCGTGACCGTTTCGCTGAGGGCCGCCCGCTCAGGGCCGCCGTTCGCTGCCCTCAACGGTGTAGGGGGGAACGCAGAGCTCCGCGTCGTAGCAGATGACCCGGTTCTTGCCGAGCCCCTTCGCCCGGTAGAGGGCCATGTCCGCTTCCTGCATCAGTGCCGCTGCGGTCTTCTTGCCGGCGGCCTCCATGGTGGCAACGCCCAGGCTGACCGTCACGACCACCGACGGGTGGGCAACCTTCAGGGAAAAGGGATATTCCTCGATGGCCGTGCGGACGCGCTCGGCGACCTCTGCCGCCTCGGCCATGTCGGTCTCGGCCAGCAGAATGGAGAATTCCTCGCCGCCGTAGCGAAAGCAGGTGTCCGTGCTGCCGGTCCTGCAGCTCGCTTCCAGCACGGGTCCCATCTGGGCAAGCAGCCTGCTGCCCTCCATGTGCCCGAAGCGGTCATTGATCTTCTTGAAATTATCGATGTCGATCATGATGAAGGAGAAGTCGCGGTTCGTCCGCACCTTGCGCCGCATCTCCTCGTCGAGCTTTTCGAGCAGCACGCGGTAATTGTACAGCCCCATCAGTTCGTCGACCCGTGAAAGCTCCAGCGTCTTCTTGAAAAGCTCTGCCTTTTCGAGCCCCGCCGAGATGAGGTGCGACAGCGACCGGAGCAGGTCGAAATCCTGGACGCGGAAGGAGTTCGGCGCGCTGGTGCTGAACCCCATCACCCCCAGCACGCGCGTGTCGTTCTTGAGAGAGATGCCGATGTAGCTGCCGATCTTCCTGTGCTCTTCGGGATAGTGAAGAAATCCGTCAAAAAGAGCGGCCTCATCGATGAGCAGCGGTTCTCCTGTTGACGCGATCTTGCCGGGCGCGCCGTTCTCGAAATAGACCGTTTCCAGGCTGGCGCCCGTGAACAGGGGTCCGGAGCAGTAGAAGGGATCAAGGCCCGTCAGGTCCTTTTTGACGACATAGATGGAGGCGTCCTCAAAGGGCACCTCTTTCTTGATCGTGGCAAAGACCTTCTCTATCAGGTCGCGGGGCTCCAGCTCCGAGGCGATGATCCTGCCGACCTCGTAGAACAGATGGGTTTCCGTGAACTTGCGGTAAAAAAGGGCCTTGAAGTCCGGCTCTGCGCCGGCCTTCCCGGCCCTTTTCTTTTTTGCTGTCTTCCTGGGATTCGGCATGTATCCTGTCCGGAGGTGCTGCATCGGTCCGCGCACATCCCGCCTGGCACTGACTAGATTATATCCCACAAGATCATCGTGTCAACCGGAATTGTTTGCCGCGGTCCCGGCCCCCTTCCCCTAGTGTAATGCCTCTCAAATGACTGGTTTTATGAAATCTCCCCTTTCCCCTCTTTTCCAAAGAGGGGAATTGCCTCCCTTTGAAAAAGGGAGGTGAGGAGGGATTTTCTGATGTTTGAAATAACGTAACTGCTCAGGTACTCAGGTCAGCCATGAGCGATAGGCGCTGTGAGCGTGCAGTGTAAGCGCCCGCGGACCGAAAGCGCTGAGGGTATAAGCACTTGTTCTGTTGAAGTTTCGGCGTTTTATGGCACGCTAAGCGACAGAGCGAGCGGCTGACCTGAGTAATTACGAAATAACATACTTTGTTCATGAGACACTACACTCTGTGAAGGGGGACTGTCCCTGTGGCTCCTTCCAGACCTGCTACCGGACGATGGCGCCTTCGTAGACAGGCGTAAAGACCAGCCGCCTGCCGTCCCGGTCGATCACGACCTTTGAGCCTTCCTTCACTTCTCCCGACAGGATCCTGGCTGCAAGGGGATTCAGCACATCGCGCTGGATCGCCCGTTTGAGGGGCCGCGCGCCGTACACCATGTCGAAGCCCTCTTCGGCGAGCAGTTCC
>JBBIHD010000041.1:0-12906 GCA_037447195.1 Nitrospirota bacterium
TATAGGGACGAGGGACGAGAGACGAGGGACGAGAGACGAGAGACGAGAGACGAGAGACGAGAGACAGGGAGCTTCCTGCATGCGATTTTTTGAATATCTGAACAAGAGGCTGGGATTCACCACGAGGCACCGGCGCATTCTCGACCGGCCTGTTCCCGCAGGGATCAGCTACCTCAACTGCTTTGGCGGGATCGCCTTTACCCTGTTCATCATCCTCGGCCTGACCGGCTTTCTGCTCGCCGCGCACTACACGCCCACGGAGACCGAAGCCTATCGCAGCGTCCAGCGGCTGCATCGGGAAGTGCCGCTCGGCGGAGTGCTGCGGGCCGTGCATTACTGGGCGGCGAACCTGATGGTGGTCACCGTCCTGCTGCACATGCTGCGCGTTTTTATAACGGGCTCCTACAAGCATCCCCGTGAGCTCACATGGGTAGAGGGCACGATGCTCTTCCTGCTGACCTTCTCTTTCGGATTTACGGGCTATCTGCTGCCCTGGGACCAGAAAGCCTACTGGGCCACGGTGGTGGGCACGAACATGCTCGGCTCCCTCCCCCTGCTCGGAGAGCCCCTCAGGACATTGCTGCTCGGCGGGGCCGAGGTGACCGGCCGCACGCTCCTGCGGTTTTACAGCATTCATATGCTCTGGCTGCCGGTCCTGACGGGCCTGTTCCTGTGGGTGCATTTTCATATGATAAGGAGGCTGGGCATCTCGGGGGGACTGTAAAATAATAGCAGACAGCAGACAGCAGACAGCAGACAACAGACAACAGACAACAGACAGGAGCAGGATGCAGGATACAGGATGCAGGAAGGGCGAGAGACGAGAGAAGAGGGACGAGGGACGAGGGACGAGGGCAGAGGGCAGAGAGCAGAGGGCAGAGAGCAGAGAGCAGAAAGCAGAGAGCAGAGAGCAGAGAGCAGAGAGCTCTCTCACTAACCAGAGTAATCTATGAACAGCAACAGTGAAAAAAAATTCTATCCCTATTATTTCTTCGAGATCAGCGTGGTGGCATTGCTGGTCATCGAAGCAGTGCTGGTCCTTGCCCTGCTCTTTCCCCCTGCCATCGGCAGGGCCGTCGACGTCTCGGCCCAGTATAGTCCCCGGCCGGAATGGTATTTTCTTTTTCTCTATGAACTGACAAAATACTTCCCCGGCCGGTGGACCTTCGTGGGCGCGGTGCTGCTGCCGGGTCTTGCCTTCGCACTCCTGGTCCTTGCGCCCTTCCTCGACAGCAGCGGGGAGGTCTCGCTTCGCCGGAGAAGGTCCGCTGCGGTCGCGGGCTTTACTCTCCTTGCCGCGGTTGTTGCGCTCACTGTTCTGGCCCTGCTATAAGCAGTCATTATACGATGATGAAATGAGCTTATGGCCCCGGATAGTTTCGATTTTCTGAACCCGGTAAAAGGCGTATTGACAGAAAGTTCGTATTCTGATAAGGTACATCACTCTCGCGTCATTGATCATGCAGCGATCATCAGCCACGCTCTGCATCACTGAAGTTGTCGCCTCGGGACAGACTCCCATGGCCGGAACCTCCCCACGTGGACGAACCTGATGAACCAGAATATTACGGGTCCGGACAGTTTGGCGGCCCCGCATTTGAAAGCACCATCACTATTATTCTATTTTCTTGAGGAGGAAACAATGGGACTGAAAGACGAAACGCCAAGTGAGACGCTGGACACTCTCGGGAGGGTCTGCCCCTATCCGCTTCTGTTGACCAAAAAGGCGCTCGAGAAGCTGGGCAGCGGCAAAATGCTGAAGGTCCTGTGCGATGCGCCGGCCTCGGCCGAGGACAGCATTCCGCGGTACGCCGAGAAGCAGGGATTCGGCTTCGAGGCGGTGAAGTTCGAAGACAAGGGAATGTGGGAGCTGTTCATCAAGAAGCCCTGACTCCGGCAGCAGTCAGCAGCAGTGAACCGTCAGTAACTCCCGGGGGGGATAATCGTTAAGGAGGGGGAGCATGGTTTCTACGTTCATGTTCGTGATGACCGGCCTGCTGGTCGGTGCTGCATTCGGCTACGTGCTGCAGCGCGGACGGTTCTGCATCAATTCCGCGTTTCGTGAGGTCCTGTTCCAGGATTTCACGATGTTCCGCGCTTATCTGCTCGCCCTTGTCGTGGCGATCATCGGGGCGAATTTCATTGAAGACATCGGCTGGCTCGGCCATCTGGAGTCCGGCGCCTTCGTGCGCGGCGAGCTCTATCGCCAGGCCTTTGTGCCCTGGGCGAACGTGATCGGCGGCTACCTGTTCGGAATGGGGATCGTGCTTGCCGGGGGCTGCGGCAGCGGCATCCTCTACCGCGTAGGCGAAGGCAATCTGGCCTATGTGCTTGCCGTGATCGGCTTCTTCTTCGGGATCGTGATAACCAAGTTCGGCTTTCTGAAGCCCGTCTACGAGGCGATGCTCACGCAGGTCGTCTGGGTGGGCGAAGAGGAGATCCCGACACTGTATAACATCATCGGCGTGAACAAATGGATCGTGATCGCCGTTATCTCCGTGGTATTCCTGTATTTCGTGTTCCAGGGCAAGCCCTTTCAGAAGGCAAAGAAGGGGTACTCCTGGGCAGTGGCCGGCGTCCTCGTCGGCATCATCGCCGTGGTCGCCTTCTGGGCGTCTGGCTACTATTCAGGCAGGGCGCGGGGGCTCTCGTTCACCGGGCCGCTGCGGGAGTTCTTTCTTGCCGTCCTCTTCGGCAACTCCCAGGCCCCGGCAAGCGAGTCCCGGACGCTGCTGGGCATCACGTTTTCCTGGAGCGCCCTGTATGTGCTGACCGTGCCCATCGGCGCCTATATCAGCGGAAAGATCCTGAAGGAAGTGAAGCTGAAAGTGCCGCCTGCCGACGAGATGCTGAAGGTCTTTTTCGGCGGCGCGGTCATGGGCATCGGCGCCCAGATCGGCGGCGGCTGCAATATCGGCCACAGCCTCACGGGCGTGTCCACGCTGGCAGTATCGAGCTGGGTGGCGAACCTCTTCATCATAGCCGGCAACTGGACCATGGCCTACTGGCTGCTCATCCGGCCGATGAAGGACCTTGACGTATAATCACGATTGGACCCATCCCGGGGCCGGGCGTCTGCCCGGCCCCGGGAACAAAGAACCACAGACGCAGCATTGATGCACAGGGGAAGGAAGCGGCGGAGCATGTTCCGCAGTGCCTGAAGGACTGTGCTTCCCTGTCTGTCTGTGGTTTTCTTTTTATCCGCGAAAGGAGGTGATCTGATGGCTGATATCCTGGGCATCATGGTAACGAAGTATGAGCACCTTGACCACATTCTCGGCGTAGTGAAGGCTGCCAGGGCGGCGGGAAAAGGCGTGTCCCTCTTTATGACCGACGAAGGCGTGCGCTTCACGAAGGACAAGAAGTTCCTGGAGCTGCTCTCGCTCAGCGGCGTCGAGCTCTCCTGCTGCGACCACAGCTGCGAGCGCGTCGGGGTCCATGAAAAGACCGAAGGAATATCCTACGGCAGCCAGTACAACAATGCGGTGATGCTGCACGACAGCACCCGCATCCTGGTATTTTGACGGCGCAGGCATCATGAACCTGGCGGGCCGGTGAACGCCGGTGCGTTCCCAGCGGCATTGCCAGGGCGAAGGAGGAGACTGATGAGCGACACAAAGAAGATAGCCGTGATCGTCCGCGACCGGCCCGGAGAGGCCCTTCGCGTTTCCGGCGGCCTGACGCTGGCCGATGATACGGTGGATGTCTATATTCTCGACGGGAAGCTGGACAAGGCCAACCCCGAGATCGCGACGCCGCTTGAGCTGGTCAATGATCTGGAGCTGAAGACCTACTCGAACAATCCGGACAACGGCGCCACAACCATAACGCTCGAGGAGATGGCGAAAAAGCTGCTTGAGTACGACATTGTCGTGCCCTATTGAGCGGCACGGGAGGAAGGGACATGAAGATACTGCACATTTTGAAGACGGCGCCGGATGCAAGCACCCGGAAGATCATGGAAGCGCAGTCGGCAGGCAATACCGTCAAGACGATCGAGCTGTACAAGGGCGGCGTGTCCTATGACAAGCTTGTCCAGGATGTTTTTGCCCACGACCGCGTATTCTGCTGGTAGGGCGCAGCAGGCGGTCCCGGGGGCGGGGCCGCAGCACGGAAACCAGAGGGACCGGCGCGCACGGGGGATGGGCCGCGATCCGGTATTTTTAACTTGCCTTCAGGCTCTAATTGTGAAAATATAGAGCATCACCGGAACAAAAGTAAACCACGATTGTATGCGTGAGGTCCTGAAAGGGGAGGCGGGTCCGTCCCGGCCTGACTCGTTCAGGAGTTGATGCGTAGAATTGCACGATCTGCCGCGGAGTTCTCAGGGACCGCCGGAGACCTATGGACCTTGCTGCCGGACTTGCCGGGATCACGCTGGGCGCTGCACTGGGATCCACCTTCCAGCGCGGGCGGTTCTGTCTGAACACCGCCTTCAGAAATATTCTTTACATACAGAATTACACGCTGTTCCGGTCCTACCTGCTGGCGCTGGTCATTGCCATGGCGGGCTCGAACCTGCTTGAGCAGTTCGGCGTACTGAGCCTCGACCAGGGCCGCCAGGAGTTTGCCTGGCTTGCGAACGTGATCGGGGGATATCTTTTCGGCGTCGGCATGGTCCTTGCCGGCGGGTGCGCCAGCGGGACCTGGTTCCGCACGGGAGAGGGGTTGATCGGCTCCTGGATGGCGGCCCTCGGCTTCATGCTCGGCGCTGCAAGCGTCAAGACAGGCGCGCTTGCCGGGGTCAATGCAGTCCTGCGCGGGGTCGTTGTCTCCCCTGATTCGGCGCTTACGCTCGACGGGGTCTTCGGCATAAACCGGTGGATCATCATTCTTGTGCTGGGCGCCGGCGCGCTGGCCGTGGTGCTGTCTGAGCGAACATCGCCGGCACGCGCCCGGGGAGAATTGACCTGGCGGTCTGCAGGGCTGCTGGTCGGTACTCTTGTTGTCCTTGCCTGGTATGCTTCATCACGGGCGACCGGTGAGGCCATCGGGGTCTCCTTTACGGGACCGTCGGAAAAAGCGCTGCGGGCCTTCACCGCCGCGGGAGCCTGGGACTGGGAAACAGCGGTCCTGGCCGGATTTCCCCTGGGCGCCTTTATCAGCGCCCGCCTGATGCGCGAATTCGCCTGGCGGGCGCCCCGTGCCGATGTGATCGCCCAGCAGTTCGGCGGCGGTCTCATCATGGGCATGGGCGGCATGCTTGCCGGCGGATGCCCCATCGGCCACGGGATAACGGGGATAGCGGCCCTGTCAGTGCCGAGCCTCGTATCCATGGTCTTCATGGTCCTGGGTGGCTGGACCATGGTCTACATTCTGTTCATGCGCAGTTCTTCCGACGAGTAGTGTTTCAAGCGCGCTGCATCAACAGCGCCTGTTTCATAAAAACGGGTGAACGAAAGGAGGTGAACACAAGATGAAGAAGCTTACGATTGCGGTTGTTCTGGTGCTCGGCATGTCCCTGTTGTTTGCCGGCTTCGCTGTCGCGATGGGCCATGTCGTGGCAGGCGAGGTTACGGCGATCGACGCCAAGGCCGGCACGGTCACTGTCAAGACCGACAAGGGTGATGTGACGGTGGCTGTCTCAGCGGCGGACCTCGGCTCCCTCAAGACGGGGGACAAGGTCACCATGGAGACGGTGGACAAGGGCGGCAAGAAGACGGCGACCAAGGTGGAGGCCAAGAAGGCCAAAAAGCCGGTTGTCGGCTGCTAGTTCGGAAAGTAGCATGTATGATGCGCCCCGCGCCCGTCCGGGCCGGGGCGCCCTTTTCCCGGGGGAGGCCTGCCGGCCGGGTGAGACATGGCGGCTCGCAGTCTCGCAGCGGTCCGCGGAAGTGCCCGTGCCGTAAAGCAGTGAGGAGGGGGATATGGCCGTACTGAAAGCATTCGCCGATGTGCTTCAGGATTATCATGAGAAGAAAAAGAACGGAGCTCTTTACGTCTCCGTTGCCGTCACAAGCGAGAACCTCATCCGGTTCTATTTCCGCGACGGCGAGATCTACCATCTCTGCTACGGAGCGACCGCCGACAGGGAATGCCTTGACATCCTTGATTGCTACGACCTCGACAAGGCGGTCTATTTCGACGGCATGAAGTCGGCCGTGGCGTCCTCCGGTCTGCCCCGGACCAAGGACCTGATCACCGCGATCAGGCGCACGGGGAAGAACGTTTTTATCGACTAGTACACGCCCGCGTATTCAGCATGCCTGCCTTCCCTGGGCTGTGTTTTTTCCTGCGGCTTCTGTATCAAATGCCACAGTGTGATACTGCCTTGCCGTCCATCATCGTCCCTACTTCCTTGATTTCCCGAGATTTTCTTTTTTGGCAAGCCTATTGCTATATTCCTCCCGACTGGAAGGGCAGACATAGTCTGCTGCTGCGGGAGGTTTGCTCATGCACTGTCAGGAATGTTCACATCCAAACGATGACGATGCGGCGTTCTGCGCATCCTGCGGGAACCCCGTTGCCACGGCTCCTGCTGCGGCGCCGGTGAAGCGGCGGAAGGCCTATCTCTCCGTGCTTTTTCTTGTGGCCGTGCTGGTTGCCCTGCTCGGGGTGGGGTATTATAAGTTCATCCTCCCCGACGGAGTCATTGCCGTGGTGAACGGCGAGGAACTGCGGCAATCAGAGCTCGAGAGGGCTGTTGAACGCCTTCGGAAGGCCTATGAATCGAACTACGGGGCTTCATTTTTTGAAGGACCTTCCGGCGCCCAGAAACTGGGCCGGCTGCGATACAGCGCGTTGAACGATCTGATCAGGGAGCGGATAGCGCTCCAGGAGGCGCGGCGGCTGGGGATCGTCGTTTCCGACGACGAAGCTGCAGCAGCCGGCCAGGAGATGCGGAAGGCCGCAGGAATGGATACAGCGGCATTTGCATCGCATGTTCGCACGCTCTACGGCGAAGAAGAGGCCTTTCTGGATGAAGTCAAACGAAAAATCATCATTGAACGACTGCTGGCTGCGAGTGTGACCGGCGGGATGACCGACCCGCAGGCCTCCCAGGCTGCCGTGAACCGCTGGTTCCAGGAACTGTCCTCCCGGGCGTCAGTGCGCATTGCTCTTCCCGAGCAGATCTCCGCGACCGAGTGCGGCTGCTGCCCGCCAAAAGGCGCAGCTGCACGGACCGCAGGGGCCGGCGGCTGCGGCAGCGGGTGCGGCGCTTCGGGCACGGCCGCGCCGACGGGAAAACAGGCAGACAAGACAACGGAACGGGAGGCGATCAAGGCCGGCCTGGCATACTGGAAGAAGAACCGCGGGGCCGAAGAGGTGACTGCCCGGGTCAAGGATTTCGGATGCCACCTGCAGGTGGACATTCTGAGATCAGGCGAGTTGTTGGCTTCGCTGCGTTATCAGAACGGCCAGGTCACCGAGGAGCGGTAGAGAATATCAGGTTCAATCCCGCCTTATGCGGGTCAGGTGTACTCACGAGGACAGGAGATGCGAAAAGGCAGGGGGGCAGGAGAGGGTCGCTGTCTTCCTCGCCTTTTCGCCGTATCCTGGGACTCGAAGGGCAGCACGTTTGAAAATGCTCCGGTGAAAAGGCCGCCACGGTGACCAGGGCGGTCCGGGAGCGAGGAGGTTGGAAGATGAGAGCATGTACGAAGTGCGGCCAGGAGATGGGCGCGGAAGCATCATTCTGCAAGGCCTGCGGAACAGGCCTGAAAAAGGGTCCTCCCGGCGCGCTCGAAGCAAAACGGGCCCGTGTGAAGGCTGGAGAAAAGAACTGGATGCGGAGCGGCATGATCGCCGCGGCCGCTGTTTTTGCCGTCCTTGCGGTATGGGTCATCTATGGCAGCGTTGGGAAAGAGGGGGAGATGCTGAGCACCCAGACGGCAACAGCCGGCCCCTGGAGCGGACCTGCCTATGCGCAGGTCGCTGCTGAGGACGGGCTCGTCCGCATACCGCTCACGGCAATTGAGGGCGGGGCTGTGCGGTTCTACGCATATTCCGCCGAAGGCAAGACCGTCAAATTCTTCCTCTTCCGGGCCCAGGACGGCACCGTGCGGAGCGCTCTCGACGCCTGCCAGGCCTGTTATCGGGCCAAGCTGGGATACAAGCAGGAGGGCGATAAGTTCATCTGCAAGAATTGCAACATGTCCTTTCCGAAGGACGGCATAGGCGTTCGGTCAGGCGGATGCAATCCCATTCCCCTTCCAGCCAGGACCGACGCAACCATGATCGCCATCAAGGCGAAGGACCTGGAAGCAGCGGCAAAGTATTTCTAAGAACGGAATGAGCAAGCAGCAGAGGGGTTGAACCCTACGCGCCAGGCCCTATGCGCTATGCTCCGCGCTAACGGCAACATCATTTCCCGGGAAAAGGAACGAGGATCCATGAAACTCATCGATATCGCCATTCAGAACATCCGCCGGAAGAAAGGGCGCACCCTCTTCCTGGTGTCCGGACTCGCCATCGGCATCGGCGCGGCGGTGGCACTCACCTCCGTCGGCGACGCCATGAACCGCGAGGTCATGCACGTCATGGACGAGTTCGGCGCGAACGTCGTTGTCCTGCCTGCTTCGGAAGACCTGCCGCTCTCCTACGGAGGGCTGACGGTCTCTGCCGTGAACACCGGCGGAGCGTCCCTCACCACCGATGATATGCGGAAGATCCGCACGATAGAGAATTCAGCGAACATCAGCACCGTGGCCCCCAAGCTGCTGGTTACCGCCGATGTCAGGGGCACCAAGGTGCTGGTGGCGGGCATTGACGTTGCATCGGAGTTCCGGCTCAAGAAATGGTGGCGCCTGTCAGCGGGCATGAAGCCCCAGGAAGAGACGGAAGCGCTCATCGGCAAGGATGCCGCCGCCCGGCTCGGCCTGGCTCCGGGCGACAAGATCAAGGTGGGTCCCGGAAGCCTGGTCATTTCGGGCGTTCTCGACTCCACGGGTTCCCAGGACGACGGGCTGCTCTTCGCAAATATCGGGTGGGTGCAGCGCCAGTTCAAGAAAGGCAATGCCGTGAGCCTCATCGAGGTCTCGGCGCTCTGCAGCGGCTGCCCCATCGAGGAGATCACGGAGCAGATCGCGGCGGCACTGCCGGGCTCCAAGGTCGTGGCGGTGAAAGAGACCGTCGAGCTCAAGATGCAGGCCATGCATTATTTCCATAAGTTCTCTATCGGCATCTCGCTGCTGCTCCTGATTGTGGCAGGCATGATTATCTTCTTCGCCATGACCGCGGCGGTGAAGGAGCGCGTCAATGAGATCGGCCTGTTCCGCGCCATCGGCTTCCGCACGGGCCACATCATCCGCGTCCTGCTGATCGAGGCCTTTGCCGTGAGCCTGCTGGCCGGCGCTGTTGGGTATGCCCTGGGCTTCATAAGCCCGCGCTTCATCGCGCCCTACCTGATGAACGCCTATAATCTGCAATTTGTCTTTGATCCCCTGCTGGCCTTCGGCGCGCTGCTTGCGTCGGTGGTCGTGGGGCTCGCCGCGAGCATCTATCCCGCGGTCCGCGCGAGCAGGCTCGATCCCGTGGAGGCGCTCAGGACGCTGTAGCAGACGGTAGACAGCAGACAGTAGGCAGTAGACGGTAGGCAGTAAAACAGTATGCATCATGCCCTATGTTCTATGCGAGATTTCAGGAGATAGTATGTCATTCATTGAACTCAAGAACGTTACCAAGACCTTTCATGCAGGAGATGAAGATTATGCGGCGCTCAGGAATGTATCGCTCGGCATAGCTTCGGGAGAGTTCGTTGCCGTCATGGGGCCCTCAGGGTCGGGCAAGAGCACGCTGCTGGCCCTGCTCGGAGGCCTGAGCACGGCATCGTCCGGGACCGTGGCAGTTGACGGCATTGATCTGGGAAGCCTCAGTCCGAACCGGCTGGCCGACTTCCGGCGGGAATACCTGGGGTTCGTGTTCCAGTCATTCTATCTTGTGCCCTACCTCACAGCGATCGAGAACGTCATGCTTCCGCTCACCGTGCAGCCGGGCCTGAACGGCACGGCAAAGGCCGTGGCCCTGGAGGCGCTGCGCACCGTGGGGCTGGACAAGAAGGCGGGGCGTCTTCCATCGCAGCTCTCAGGCGGCGAGCAGGAGCGCGTTGCCATTGCCCGGGCCGTGGTGAACAAGCCGCCGGTCATCCTGGCCGACGAGCCGACGGGCAACCTCGACACGAAGACCGGCGACCAGGTGCTCGACCTGCTGCAGGAGCTGAACGCGGCGGGCAATACCATCGTGATGGTGACGCACAGCAAGGAGAATGCGCTGCGGGCCGGAAGGACGATCGAGATCAGGGACGGGGAGATCGTGTAAGGCGACTGCTTGCTTTGCCACGGATACACACGGATGAACACGGATCAGCAGACGATACGTTTCCATTCAAGTCTTGGTTTGGCGAAATTGACAAGAAGGCCGACTTTGACGCCAGTAGTTTTAAATAGTTCATGAGCTGAGCTTCATGCTCGGGGCTCAGCGATTTGACTGTTTTTATTTCTACGATAAGGCGATCTTCAATAAGAAGATCGGGATAAAAGTCACCGACGACACAACCCCTGAACATTACCTTCAACGGAATTTGCTCGACTACCTTCAGGCTATGCTGCTTTAACACGAAGGATAGAGCCTTCTGATATACGCTTTCGAGAAAACCAGCGCCAAGCTCATTTGCTACTTCAAAGCAAGCTCCGATCACCTTCTGTGTTAATTCCTTTTCCAGTAATTTCATCAGTGTGCATCCGTGGCAAAAGACTAAAACTCGAACAGCAGCCCGCCCAGGACGCTGACGCCGCCGAGATTGACCGACTCTCCGGCGGTAGTATTGATCATCGCGCGCGAGGCCTGGGCCTCAAAGAACAGATAGGTGTGGTGTATGCCGTAATCCAGATAGAGGCTGTTCGCCGCGCTCTCGTCCAGTCCGTCCAGCAACAACTGAATGCCTGCCCTGCCGTGATACCCGTCTGCTGAGCCTTTGATGGTATCCTGAAACTCCGGCTTTATTCGGTAATACATTCGTGTCCATCCGCCGCCTGCATAGGGTACGAGCCACTGGCCTTCGGTAAAGAGGCCCCTGATAAGAAGAAAAGCCTGCAATGGGAACCGCTCAAAAGTCACATTTCCTGTAATGATCCCATGGCCCGTTGCATCTCCCTGGCCCTTGTCGCGCATATATCCGCCCTCGATCCCGATCTCAAACCACCGAAGAGGCTTATAGGCGATCGTACCGGCATAGTGGGGCGTCTTATCGCTTCCGTAATACACTTCCCAGTTATTGATGTCAGGAGAGAAAGCGCCGCCCTTCAGCTCCAGTGACCAATGGGGACGGATGCTATCCTGGTCCGCTGCGCTGACAGCGGTTGGAAGTAAAAGAATGATGAGGCTGAGCACGATACGTTTTGTCATGGTAAATGTCCGTTTCTGTTCTGTAAAGGGACAGTCCCCCTCTCGTTCTAAAGGGGGCTGTCCCTTTAGACGTCTGAAGAGCCAAACACCTGCAAGCATGATCATCGTGACTGCAGCCATTTGGATTGCGGCAGGCGTCCGCGTCATGAAATAGGCGCCGCCCACGGCGGGAAGGAGCGCGGCTCGAACAGCCGGTTTGAGCCAGGTATGTTCGTTCAGGAAGCGGGCCCCCACGGGACCGGCGGTGTAATACCACCGCACAAAGACCCTTCCCGGTGCATTCGTCAGCAAGTATTGGTCGCGGAAGTCGCGCAGCACCTGCACCTGCGGCGCGGAGTAATATCCATAGGCCGCGGTCGCAATGAAGCAGCCTTCGTTAGGAAGGTTCGGGTAAGGAGTGATCGGATCAGGATACTCGGTAATTTGATTGGATGGTACGCTTTCAGCCGGGCTGCCGAGGGGAACGGGAAGTTCTTCGGAGTAGGCGCTCTCGTGCTGAACGCCGGGATCGCGCGTCGCGCCGGCAATGGAGTCATATGTTGTAATTGAAATATAATACGTATTTTGTGCGTAAGCGGTTACGGTAACGTCGTAGTCCCTGCCGTTGATCAAGCCCGTAATATCGTGTGAGAGTTTATTGCCCACATCAATGGAGTTCACTGTTGCAGTGATCGTGTCGCGGTAGTAAACCTTGTAGCCTGTAGCGTTCGCGGACGCACTCCACTTTGGTCGCAGTGTCCCATTTGCATAGCCCACAGACTGAAGGGCAGGCGCTGCAGGCGCGGTCGGTGTATCCGACAATCCGGTGAGTGACGCCGTCGTCGCGGTACCGCGATCAACGGTGTCAGTATAGGGCGCTCCTGATGCGTTCAGGCTGTAGTAGACCTTGTAGCCCCCCGTGAGATAGGAATTATTGGGGGTCCAGAGCAGATCGATGGTGCCGCCCACTACATTAGTCGGCGTCGGCTTTGGGATGAGGAAAGGAATGCTGTCGGCGTTCGGCCCTCCATAGGCGCCGCGGTCGCTTGGGTTCGAAGAACTCTGCCATGTGTCGAAGATATTGTTGTCCCCCGTATCGATCGCAGGCGATGTAAGCAGGATATGAAAATCCAGAGCGGCTATATCCACGAATAGAGGGTCTGATCTCGTGATGGTCCCGTTAGGGATGAAATTTGTTCCGTTCGGCTCGCTTGCCGTGGGGTGGAAGAGGTTGTAGGTGATATTGTTTTCCGTGACGACCAGCGCGCTCTGGCTGATAGGGGTCGTATTATTGGAAAAGATATTGTTATTGATCTTTATGGAGTCAGCATCGCGCGAGACGCCGATATTGTTCGAATAAAAAGTGTTATTTTCGACTGTCACTGAAGGTGATACTAAAATTTGAACGGCTGTACCCGCCGTTCCGAGATAGAACACGTTGTTCGTGATGGTAAGGGTGGAGTTGTTCGATGCATCGATGCCGATGGAGGCATTGCGGAATGTAAAGTTCCTGACGCTCGCGCTCGATACGGCATTTGCCGTGATGATTGCTCCAGTGCCGCTTCCGCTCAGAATCGTACGCGC
>JBBIHD010000042.1:0-12873 GCA_037447195.1 Nitrospirota bacterium
CGAACCCAAGGCGACAGAGCTTGCACAGCGCGAAGGTGTCGATGTCAGGCTGTATAATATCATCTATAATGCCATCGATGACGTAAAAGCCGCCATGGAAGGCCTCCTGGAGCCGACGCTGAAGGAAAAAGTGCTCGGCCGCGCGGAGGTCCGCCAGACCTTCCACGTGTCAAAGCTGGGTACCGTTGCAGGCAGCCACGTCCAGGAAGGCGTTATCTCGCGCCAGAACGACGGCGTCCGCGTCCTGAGGGACAACGTGCTCATATACGAAGGGAAGCTCCACTCGCTCAAGCGTTTCAAGGACGATGTGAAAGAGGTCCAGGCGGGGTACGAGTGCGGCCTGTCCATCGAGAATTTCAACGACATAAAGGTCGGAGACATCATCGAGGCCTTTGTCATCGAGAAGATCGCGGCGAAGTTGTGATGCACATCCTGCATCAGGACCATGCAATGCCCGGCAGGTGCGCATACGCATGCTTCAGGAGCGGCGGGCCCCCTGAGCAGGGCTGACATTCGAGAATGCATGCTCAGGATAGTGCGATTGGCAGACCATGTTCATCGGCGTCTGTACCATGGAGATGCATATCCCCGCCAGCGGGTCCCTCAAGGGAAAGCGGCACTCGCTGCGGAGCCTGAAGGACCGCATACGGCATTCGTTCAATGTTTCCGTTGCGGAAGTAGACGACAACGATCTGTGGCAGAAGGCTTCTCTTGCCGTTGCCGCGGTGAGCAACGACAAGGCCCACCTCAATCGCACGCTCGACCACGTGCTGAACATGGTGCGGGCGGTGCACGATATCGACCTGCTGGACTATCATATCGAAATATTCTGACGGTCAGGGGACGAACGGAGCGGTGAAGCATGCGTCCGGTGCAGGTCTCCGCGCAGCCCTGGTCCGGCATCAACAGAACAATCATGGCAAAACCTCACTATAAACGGTCCGTCAGGGTCAGCGACCAGATGCATCATGAAGTCGCTGAGATCCTGCAGCGGAAGATCAAGGACCCCCGCATCGGTTTTCTTACGGTGACAGCCGTGGAGCTGTCCGACGACCTCAGGAACGCCAAGGTATTTGTGAGCCTCTACGGCGGCGACCGCGAGGAAACCAGCAAGGGACTGGAGAGCGCAAAACCGTTCATCCGCGCCGAGCTGGGGCGCAGAATGCGGCTGAAGTTCATGCCTGAGATCATCTTCCGGTTCGACGATACGGCGGAAAAGGGCGCTCATATCATGACACTGCTGCGCGGGATCGAGCGGGAGAAGGACGAAGGGAACGGAGACGATGAGTGAGGCCGCAGGCATGCTGTCGGACATCGTCTCGGTCCTTGCAGGGAGCGAGCGTGTTCTCCTGACAGTGCATAAGAACCCCGACGGCGATGCCCTGGGGTCCGAACTGGCGCTCATGCTGGCGCTGGAGCGGTCCGGCAAGCAGGTCACGGTCCACAACCTTGATCCCGTCCCTGAATTCTACCGTTTTCTGCCCCGGGCCGACCAGGTCCGCTCCGGTCCTGCGGTGGAGGGCTCTTTCGACACGATCGTCGTTCTGGACTGCGAGCCGGAGCGCACAGGCCTGTTCAACGGCGTCTACCCAGCCCGCAACCTCATCAACATCGACCACCATGTGACCAACCCCCGCGTATGGCCGCTTACCTGGCTCGATACGTCGGCGGCTGCCACGGGAGAAATGGTGTACGCCCTCGTCAAGGGTCTCGGCGCGCCCATCGACCGTGAGATAGCGCTCTGCATCTTCACGTCCATCTTTACGGACACGGGTTCGTACCGCTACTCCAATACGACGCCGGCCTCCATGCGCATCTCGGCGGAGATGCTCGAAGCGGGCGCTGATCCCTGGCTCGTGAC
This sequence comes from Nitrospirota bacterium, assembly GCA_037447195.1. Lineage (GTDB taxonomy): Bacteria > Nitrospirota > UBA9217 > UBA9217 > UBA9217 > GWC2-57-13. The sequence continues at coordinate 1,862 of JBBIHD010000042.1, forward strand.
GGAGAACGTCTACGAATCGTCCGCCTATGCTCGCCTCAAGCTGCTGGGCGCTGTTCTGGCGGGCATGGAGCGGAACGCGGACGGGCGCATAGCCTGGGTCGTGGTGACCGATGACCTTTACCGGCGCACCGGCACTTCAGGCGAGGATACGGAGAACTTCATCAATTACGTGCGGTCCGTGAAGGGGGTCGAAGTGGCCGTCCTGTTCAGACAGACCGGCACGGCGCAGTACAAGATCAGTTTTCGTTCCAAAGGGCGCGTTGATGTGTCCGCTGTGGCATCTTCCCTTGGCGGCGGCGGTCATCGGAACGCGGCCGGAGGGATACTGGACGGGTCCATCGGCGACATCGTGCCCCGCGTGGTCAGGGAACTGGAACGGGTACTGCCGGCAAAGTGAGACAGTGATCGACGGCGTTTTGAACATCAATAAACCCGCCGGCTGGACGTCCCACGACGTGGTGCAGAAGGTCCGCGGCATACTGCGGGAGATGCGGGTCGGCCATACGGGGACCCTTGATCCTCTGGCAACGGGCGTGCTGGTGTTGTGTGTCGGCCGCGCCACGAGGATCGCCCGTTATCTCGAGGCAACGGACAAGGAATATCGCGGTACGATGCGCCTCGGCGTGGTGACCGATACGCTCGATGCGGACGGCACCGTGCTCGAGCGGCGGGACTACAAACCGCCGCAGGAAGAGGATATCCGCCGTGCCATGAAGCTTTTTACCGGCCATATCCTCCAGCGTCCGCCCGCATATTCAGCCGTGAAGGTTTCCGGCGTGCCTTCCCATCGGCTTGCACGGCGCGGCCAGGCGCAACCCCTCGAACCGAGGCCGGTCACCGTCTTCAGCCTGGAGCTGACGGGCTATAACGACCCCCTGGTCCATTTCCGGGTTTCCTGTTCAAAAGGCACCTATGTTCGCACGATCTGCGCCGACCTCGGTGAGGAACTCGGTGCAGGCGGGCACCTCCTGAACCTGGAGCGGACGCGGGTGGGCGCATTCACTGTGGAAAAGGCGCTCTCGCTCGAGGCCCTTGCCGCCCTGGTCGCAGAATCCGGAAGGGACCGGTCACTCACACCGGTTGACGCAGCCCTGGGAGATATGCCCGCCCTCACCGTTGGTGATCGCGAAGCCCTCAGGATCGTTCATGGCAACGCAGTGCCTGTCCTTCCCCTGCCCGGAGAAATGACCGGCATACCGCTTCGCGTCCGTGATGAGTCAGGACGTTTGCTTGCCATAGGGATCGCCCGGGAAGGCAAGCTCCGGCCAGAAGTCGTATTTTGATCGACCGAAAATGCAGCTTGTCCGTGGTGCAGGCAGCCCTGTGGCAGCACCGCACAACGAACGGAAATGTATGGGATTTTTCGGGCTGGAGCTGTTGTTCATCGCTCGTCTTTGTTGGCAAGGCTGAGGCAATTGTTATTGAAGGCATTTCATCTAAGGGCAAAAAATACGGCAGGACTGCATAAAATGCTTTACAACCCGCTGAAAATATGATAATTTACTGCGTTTCGAAATAGGTTAGGAAAGGAGGGTGAACGAGTGGACAGGGAGAATAAGACCAAATTGATCGGAGATTACCGCAGGCATGAGTCGGATACGGGTTCTCCTGAGGTGCAGATCGCTCTTTTGAGCGGCCGCATCAGTCATCTGACGCTGCATTTGCAGACCCACAAGAAAGACCAGCATTCACGGAGAGGCCTCCTGAAGATGGTCGGTCAGCGCCGTCGTCAGTTGGACTATCTGAAGAAGAGCGACCTGGAGCGTTATCGCCAGGTCATCGACCGTCTTGGCCTGAGAAAGTAGTTTTTAGTCGCAGCGTCCTCCTGGCAGCACAATCACTCAGCTGCACGGTCCTGTGCCGACGGTTACAGGCAGGGCAGGCGGATGGGCGTGCTTTCCGGTGGATACAGCAGTTCCATCATCAGCACTACAAAAAAGAATGTGAGGTTCAATGATAACAGCAGTTGAAATGGAGATCGGCGGCAGACGCCTGATTCTGGAAACAGGCATGCTGGCCAAGCAGGCGAACGGCGCCGTTGTAGCGCGGTATGCAGACACGGTGGTGCTCTCTACAGCAGTGGCTTCCAAGGCCGCGCGGGAAAATGCCGACTTTCTGCCGCTTACGGTGGACTATCAGGAAAAGGCCTACGCCGCAGGCCGCATTCCCGGCGGTTTCTTCAAGCGCGAAGGGCGCCAGACCGAGAAGGAGATCCTTACCTCGCGGCTCATCGACCGGCCTATCCGGCCGCTGTTTCCCGAGGGATATTATTTCGATACCCAGATCATATCATCGGTCCTGTCGATCGGCGATGACAGCTCCATGGACCTGATGGCCGTGAACTCGGCATCGGCGGCGCTGACCATTTCCGATATTCCCTTTCTGGGGCCCATCGGCGCGGTCCGCATCGGCTATGTTGACGGTTCCTTCGTGGTCAATCCCGCGATCAAGGGAAATGATGCGCCTGCATTGAACCTTGTGGTCGCAGGCACCATCGACGGCATCATGATGGTCGAAGGCGGAGCGCAGGAGCTGAGCGAAGATCAGATGCTCGATGCGCTGACCCTGGCGCACGGCGAGATCAAGAAGCTCGTGGCTCTGCAGCAGCAGCTTGCTGCCAAGGTGGGCAAGGAGAAGCGGGTCGTCGTCGCAGTGGAAACGGACAAGGCGCTGGAAGCGCAGGTCGCTTCACTGGCCCTCGAGAGAATGCGCAGCGCCATTGCGATCCCGAACAAGGTGGAGCGCCAGAAAACGCTCGATATCCTGAAGGACGAGATCAAGGAAAAGCTGAAGCAGGACGATGACCCGACACGGTCCGTCCAGATATCGACGATCTTCTACAACCTCGAGAAGAACGAGGTCCGCATGATGATCCTGGAGAAAGGCACGCGGGCGGACGGAAGGAAGCCCGATGCGATCAGGGCCATATCATCAGCCGTGGGCACCCTGCCGAGGACGCATGGCTCGGCGATCTTCACGCGCGGAGAGACCCAGGCGCTTGCCGTGGCCACGCTGGGAACGTCCGATGATGAACAGAAGATAGATTCGCTCGAAGGCGAGTATTATAAGACCTTCCTGCTGCACTATAATTTCCCGCCCTTCAGCGTCGGTGAGGTAAAGTTCATGCGGGGGCCGGGCCGGCGGGAAGTTGGGCACGGGGCGCTTGCGGAGCGGGCCATCAAACCGGTCCTTCCCACGAAGCTGGAGTTCCCCTACACGATCCGGCTGGTCTCTGATATTCTCGAGTCGAACGGTTCTTCGTCCATGGCCACTGTCTGCGGCGGCGTCCTCGCGCTCATGGATGCCGGCGTGCCGATCAAGGCGCCCGTTGCCGGTATTGCCATGGGATTGATCAAAGAGGGCGACCGCGTTGTCGTGCTTTCGGACATCCTCGGCCTCGAAGACCATCTGGGCGACATGGACTTCAAGGTGACCGGAACGAGCGCAGGCATCACGGCGCTTCAGATGGACATGAAGATAGGCGGCATCACCATCGATATCATGCGGACGGCCCTCCGGCAGGCCCGGGAAGGCAGGCTGTTCATTCTCGGCAAGATGCTCGATACACTGGCAGCTCCGCGCAAGACCCTGAACCCCTACGCGCCGCGCATCATCACCATGAAGATCAACACCGAGAAGATCAAGGACGTGATCGGCTCGGGCGGAAAGGTTATCCGCAGCATCATCGAGCAGACAGGGACCAAGATCGACATCGAGGACGACGGCACGATCAACATCGCCTCGTCGGATGAAGCGGCCGCGAAGAAGGCCATGGATATCATCAAGGGCATTGTGCAGGATGCGGAGGTCGGCAAGCTGTATATGGGCAAGGTGCGGAAGATCATGGACTTCGGCGCCTTTGTGGAGATATTCCCCGGGACCGACGGTCTGCTCCATATCTCGCAGATATCGGACAAACGCGTCGAGAATGTGTCGGATGAGCTGAAGGAAGGCGACGAAGTGCTCGTCAAGGTGCTCGAGATCGACCGGCAGGGCAAGATCCGGCTTTCGCGAAAAGAGGCGCTGCGCGAGCAGGAGAAGTCGAAGGCCTGACGCTGCACCGGGCCCTGGCAGCATGGCAAGAACAGACGAAGGAAATGGGAGGAAGTTGCAAAGCCTGTTTCCTTTTTTTTATTTTTCGCAGGTGATCCGCAAGGAGGCGACGTGGCGCAGTATTCTACGGCGATCGTAGGCGCAGGGCTGGGGGGTGCTGCCGCCGCTGCCCTGCTCGCGAAAAGGAACAAGCGTGTAGTGGTGTTCGATCCGGCAGCATCAGCGGGCGGGGTGGTGGGTACCAGGGAACGCGACGGCTTTCGCTTTTCCCCTGGTCCGGTCCTGGCCTTCGGATTCGACCGGAACGGCGCGCTCGGCCGTCTTGCCTCGTCCCTCGGCATCGCAAACAGCGCATCGGTGCTCTCACCCTGCTATCAGGTCGCGCTGCCGGACCGCCGGATCAGTGTTTTTATCGACAGCCAGGAGACACTGGAAGAACTCAGGAGAGAGTTTCCCCGTGAGATCGACAGTATCGCCAGGTTCTACCGCGATCTCCGCCGCACTTCCGACCGCATGTCCCGAAACAGGTTGTTTTCCGCTTTTTTTCGATCCCGGTCCGCTGACAGCTATCTGCGGTCCTATGGTTTCAGTCCTGAATTTTCCGTCTTTCTCGATATACAGTCCCGCCGGTTCTTTTCCCTGCCGGTCAGCGCACTATCCGTTTCCTCACTGATCACGCTTTTCGACAGTGCACCTTTGGCCCTGCATGGCGGATTGGCAGCCTTTGCCGGCCAAATGCTCGACGTATGTATCAGGAACGGCGGTGAGGTGAGATATCAGACCCCCTGGCCGCAGATAGCGGCCGTACAGAAGCGGAGTGTGGTACTCCAGGCACCGGATGAAAGGGTGGAAGCTGAAACGGTCCTGTTCAATACCCAGACAAGCCCCGAAGGCACGGACCTTTTTCTCGGTGTAAAAGAAGAATCACTCCCGGTGGGCATGTCCCGCGAAGTTCTGTGCCTGCCTGATTACCGTCAGCCGGACCGGTATTTTACATTGTCCGTGAGCGGCCCTGCTGATGATGCATCGGCCCCCAAGGGCATGCGAGCACTTGTCGGGTCTTTTCCCGCAATGAGGCCCGGCGCGGGCACAAAAGATCTGTGCCTTGATCATATGTCTTCAGTGATCCCCTTCCTGCGGGAGCAGATGTCTTTTGCTGAGGAGCGGCCGCCGCAGAAGAGGGAATACACATTTTCCGGCGAGAGGGCCTTCAGGCCCCTTCGCAGCTCCGGGAGACCGCCTTTGCTCCGGCAGGCCGGAGGCAGCCTCTTTTTGCTGCCTGATGCCGAAGGTTCTCCTGCTGACGCTGCCAGGGCTGCGGCGGTCTTCTCAGCCCGTATTTCGTGACCGGCGCCGTCCGGTCAGGCGGTTTGAACTGAAGGACAGCAGAAAAAAACGGTAAAAAACTTGATTTATTGGACGAGCTGGCGTAAAGTAGTAGTAAGCGCCTCTCCTGCCAGAGGGCTTCAGAGGAGGATCGGACCATGATGCACCGCGCTTTCCGTATAACCATGCCTGCGCTGGTCATTTTAGTCTCAGTACTTTTCGTGAGCCACGAACCTGCCGCGAAATCAACGGCCGCAAAATCAACTTCTAAGAAACCAATTCCAGCGCAAGCGGCGACCGTTCCCGGGGTGAACGCTTTTTTGATCGATACGATCCCTGATGACCCCGAACGGGCCGGATCGTTCTTTGGCGCGCTTAAATCGGGCGGTGCGAATACCGTGATCCTGGGACCACCTGAGACAGGCTATAGTGCAGGCCTGAGCGCTCTGCCGGACACGGCAGCCCGGGCTCATAAGGCGGGTCTGAAGGTCTTTCTTATCGTTCCTGTGAGGAATGTTCCCGATGTGCTGGCCGTGAAGCGGCGCTGGGAGGATATGAAGTACGACCTGAACAGCGGAACGATCCAGCCGAACGGCCGGCTTGATCTCTTCAGAGACGACGTTGTGGAATACCTGTCGTCACGCATCAAGGAATTCGCTTCTACCGGCATAGACGGCATTCTGTTCGGAGCCGATCTGTATTATGACGATGTGGAGGGCATGACGGCGGATGCGCTGCAGTCCTATACGAACCGGTTCAATGCAGCCCTGGTTCCCGGCAGGGCATTTGCGCGCGTTGAGAGCCTGCCTGACGGGCCTTTTGTTGCGGAATACGGCGCGGGCTTCCGCGAATGGGCTGAAATGAAGCGGGACCGCCTCATCGTTGTCATTCAGAAGATCATGGACGATGTCCGGTCCGAGTACCCGGGCATGCAGTTCGGCCTGCCGCTTCATGAGAAGGGGCTCGCAAGCGCCGAGGCGGCGCTCAGCCGGTTTTCCTATGACATGGAATCGTTCCGTCAGCTTAAGGCAGATCTGTACTGGATCGCGATCAAGCATCGCCGCATGCGAACGCGGCAGGGGCTGGGCTACAAGGAGAGCATGGAAGCGCTGGCGCGGATAGCGCAGGCGGGGAACGAGGCGGTTAAGGCGCCGAGCAGGGCCTTGATCATTCTGCAGACCGCTTCTGCGGCGGGCAAGGTGCTGCCCTATTCTGAGATAGAAAAGACGGCTGCGCTGGCAAGAAAGGGCGGCAATCCGTATCTTGCGTTCACGGCCGCGGAAGACCGGGCCCTGCCGCCCGTGCTGACCAAAAAACTGTTCAGAGGGAATGATTCGCCGCGCTGAGCCTGCGGCAGGAAAGGGCTAAACCTTGGCGAGAACGCTCTCTTCTTCTTCCTGAAACAGCACCGCGCCGTCCTTGAGCGTTACCATGACCTTCTGCATTTCCTTGAACCTGCCGCGCAGGATCTCCTCGGACAGCGGATCGGCGATCTGTTTCTGTATGGCGCGCCGCATGGGGCGGGCGCCGTAGGTCGGCAGGTAATTCTCCCGAATGATCCATTCCTTCACATCGCGCGCCACTTCAAGGTGCAGGCCGTGCGCGTCCACCATGTGGCTGTTCAACTCCTTGATAAGCAGATCGACGATGTCCAGCAGGTGGTCCTGGGTCAGAGGATGGAACACCACCGCCTCGTCGATCCTGTTCAGGAACTCAGGATTGAACGCCCGCTTCAGTTCGGACATGACGTTCTCTTTCATCTTTTCGTACTGGCTCTGCACGCCATCCTGACGGAATCCAAGCGACGTGTCCTTGTCGATCATGCGCGCGCCCAGGTTCGACGTCATGATGATCACGGCATTCTTGAAATCGATCTTGCGGCCGTAATTATCGGTCATGTATCCGTCGTCAAGGACCTGCAGAAGCATGTTGAACACGTCGGGATGGGCCTTCTCGATCTCATCGAACAAAACGACCGAATAGGGACGACGGCGGATCTTTTCCGTGAGCTGGCCGCCCTCATCGTATCCCACATAGCCCGGAGGCGCTCCCACGAGCCGGGAGGCGTTGAATTTTTCCATATACTCAGACATGTCAACGCGGATGAGCGCGTCCTCGCTGTCGAAGAGGAACATTGCCAGTGAACGGGCGAGCTCGGTCTTGCCCACGCCGGTGGGGCCGAGAAAGATGAAGGAGCCGATGGGCTGCTTGCGGGTCTTCAGGCCCACCCGCGAGCGGCGGATCGCCCGGGACACGGCGGCAATGGCCTCATGCTGGCCGACGATCCTGAGGTGCAGCTCCTCCTCCATGCGCAGGAGCCGGCTGGCCTCTTTTTCCTCAAGACGCGCGAGGGGAATGCCGGTAATGTTCGCCACGATGACGGATACGTCGTTTTCCGTTATGACCGGAACGTTCTTTTCCTGCGCATCCTTCCAGTCCTTGTGGATGCCATCCAGGGTCGTGCGCAGACGGTCCTCTTCCTCCTGTATCGTCTCCACCTTCACATAGTCCTTGATCCGCGTGAACAGGGCCTTTTCCTGTTCGAGTTTCTTGAGCTTCTTCTCGATAGACTTGATCTCGGCCGGATAGGTGTAGCGGTTGAGCTTTGCGCGGGCCCCGGCCTCATCGATGACATCGATGGCCTTGTCGGGCATGAACCGGTCGGTGATGTAGCGGTCGGACAGGCGCGAAGCGCTCACGATCGCTTCGTCGGTGATCTTGATCTTGTGGTGGGATTCGTATTTTGGCCGCAGCCCCTTGATGATGCTGATGGTCTCTTCAACGGACGGCGGCTGGACGTAGACGGGCTGGAAGCGGCGCTTCAGGGCGCCGTCCTTCTCGATGTGCTTGCGGAACTCGTCGAGCGTCGTGGCGCCGATGCACTGTATCTCGCCGCGCGCCAGGGCCGGCTTCAGCATGCTCGACGCGTCGATGGAGCCTTCCGCCGCGCCGGCGCCGACCAGGGTGTGGAGCTCGTCGATGAAAAGGATGATGTTGTCGGCCTGTACGATCTCCTTCATCACGATCTTGAGGCGCTCCTCGAACTGGCCGCGGTACTTGGTCCCCGCAATGAGCGCACCGAGATCGAGGGAAACCACACGCCGGTTCAGGATATTTTCCGGCACATCGTTGTTCACGATGCGCTGCGCGAGTCCCTCGACGATGGCGGTTTTGCCGATGCCGGGCTCGCCGATGATGACGGGATTGTTCTTGGTCCGCCGGGAGAGGATCTGGAGCATGCGGTCGATCTCCGTGTCGCGGCCGATAACGGGATCGAGCTTGCCTGTTTTTGCGAGCTGTGTCAGGTCCCTGCCGAACTCATCCAATGCCGGCGTGGGGCTCTTCTTCGTGCTGACCTGGGTGGCGGCGCGCCGCAGATAGTTGATCACCAGTTGGCGCGTGCCGAGAAGGTTCGCACCGAAACTGCGCAGGATCTTTCCGCCGATGCCTTCTTCCTCACGGATCAGTCCGAGGATCAGATGTTCGCTGCCGATGTAGCTGTGGCCCAGAAGGCGGGCTTCCTCAACGGCGTATTCGAGCACTTTTTTTGCGCGGGGCGTGAAGGGAATGTCGCCGAAGGTGAGCGTGTTGCCGCTTGCGGGGAGATTGCGCTCCGTTTCCATGCGGAGCTGTTCTATATCGATGCCCATCTTGCGAAGGACCGCCACAGGGATGCCGTCCTCTTCGCGCAGCGTGCCGAGCAGGATGTGCTCCGTACCGAGGTAATCGTTCTGCAGCCGCTCCGCTTCTTCGCGGGCATAGACGATTACTTTTCTTCCTCTTTCAGTGAATTTCTCGAACATCATGAAATCCATCGGCCTCCCGCAGAGAATGCGCATACAGACTTCAATTAAACTATACTCCATTCATCCAGCCGAAGTCAAGGGCTTTTGGCCTGCTGAGTCCTTCACCTGCTGCGCATGACGCTTTGCCGGGCCTCTGCGGGCATGTTGCTTTTCCGGACGCGAGCGCGCCATGAGCTGCGTCGGAGAACCGGATGTGTTGCGCCCGGACCGGACCGCCGACAGCAGGTCCGTGCAAAGGAAGGGGGCAAAGCCTCATTGTAAACCGTGCCGAACGAATTTGGTTGACAATCACGGCGACATGGGGTACAAGAAAAGCCTGGAGGGGGAGCCATGCGACGGAAAATGCAGGATCTTTTCGACCGGGTAATGAGCGGCGACGGCCTGGATGAGGCCGGTGCGCGCGAACTCGTCAGCGTGAAAGGACCTGATCTGGGAGACCTGCTTGCCGTGGCCGGACGGGTGCGCGAGCGCTTCCGGGGCGGAACAGTGGATATCTGTTCGATAGTGAATGCGAAGTCCGGCGCATGCTCCGAGGACTGCCGGTTCTGCGCCCAGTCCGCGCATCATGCCACGAAAGCGCCGGTCTACCCTTTGATCGACGTGGAGCAGATGGCCCGCGCCGCCGAAGGGGCGAAGAAGAACCGGGCAAAGCGCTTCTGCATCGTCACGAGCGGACGCGGCATCGACACGCGGGAAGATCTTGAAAGGATCGCCGAAGGCGTCAAACGGGTAGCTGACGCCGGTCTGCATCCCTGCGCGACCCTCGGGACGCTGACGAGGGAACAGCTCGCGTTCCTCAGGGACGCGGGGCTGCATCGCTACCATCATAACATCGAGACGTCGCGCCGCTTCTTTCCGAGCATCTGCACAACGCACACCTTCGACGAGCGCGTTGGGGTCCTGAACGACGCCCGTTCCCTCGGGCTGTCCACCTGCAGCGGCGGCATTTTCGGCATGGGCGAGACCCTGGGAGACCGGATCGATATGGCCCTGGACCTGAGGGAGCTGGACGTGGACTCCGTGCCGATCAATTTTCTGATGCCCATCAACGGCACGCCGTTGCAGGACGCCGCTTTGCTGCAGCCGCTCGAAGCGCTGCATTCAATAGCGCTTTTCCGCCTGATCCTTCCGCACAAGGAGATACGTGTCTGCGCCGGGCGGGGAGCGCTCAGGAGCCTGCACCCCATGATCTTCATGGCCGGAGCGGACGGATTCATGATCGGCAATTATCTTACCACAACGGGCCTGAAACCTGAGGATGATCTTGAAATGCTCGATGACCTGGGTTTGCATATCGACCATGCTTAGCGCGGTCTCCGACCGCAATTGGAAATTGGAAGTTGAAAATTTCAAATTGCATATTGATGCACGACCAAAGGCCGGGGTGTTCTGCAGCCCGTTAGAGCCGTCGCTTTCCGCCGTCACACGATGGAGCATCCGTGCGGCTTCAACGGCTTGCGGCTCCATGCGGGCTAAACATTCATGCGAAGATGAACGATCACGATTTATATAGTGTGCGCATGCGGGCCTCGGCCGCAGGCCGGCATGTGTCCGGTGCCGAGCGAATCGTACCGTCCCAGGAGGTGGATCAGGTGATGGCGCAGATGACCGCCCGCGCCATGGGTAGACCTGTGCAGCCCGATCACATCGTCCTGTCCCTCGAAAAGATCAGCGCTGAAACGATCCTCCCCCTGCGCGCGCTGGATGTCGTGACGATAGCGGTCTCTCATGCGCCAAGTGGCCGATCTGCCGCTGCTGCTGTACTGCGGCAGGCAGGGGTATCTGCTGTCGCAGTGGAAGCAGCGGTCAGGGAGATACGCAGCGGCG
>JBBIHD010000043.1:0-2775 GCA_037447195.1 Nitrospirota bacterium
ATTCGCCTGACCACATTGTTTGGCGCTTTGATCCCATCTGCGTCACCGACAAGCTCCCTTTCGATGCCTATGAAGAACGCTTCATCGAGATCGCCGAGCTGCTGCGCGGCCATGCGCGGGAATGCATCATAAGCTTTGCCCAGCCCTATGGAAAGACCCTGCGCAACATCGCAAAGTACACGGACCACTCCTTCATGGACCCGGAGCAGGACCGGAAGAAGGCCTTTGCTGATCGCCTTGCCGGCATCGCGAAACAATACGGAATAGGTTTGTCCGCCTGCTGCTGCGACTACCTGCTGCCCGATGTTGTTGGTAAAGCAGCCTGCATCGACGGCCGGAAGCTTTCAATCCTCTTCGGCACGGCTCTTGATACCCGCGCCGCAGCATCGCGCAAGGAATGCGGCTGCACCAGGAGCATTGACATCGGCGCCTACGATACCTGCGGTCATGGGTGCCTCTATTGCTACGCAAACACCGATCAGGAGAAAGCGATGCTAGCATCGGGAAAGCAGGAGGCGAAGCGGTCGTCGCTGGGAGGCAGTTCCGGGAAAGGTTAAGCATAAGTCGATAAACAACAGGGTATTTACATTCGCGTACTGTGTGTGCTAAACTCTCCTTCACCTGTTTGCTCCTTTCCACGATGACCACCGGAACAGCGGTCTTATTGTAGGAAAGGAGCTTTTCTTCTCAAATACTACAGCATAGTTTTTTCTATTCTCCCCGGCGTAGCCGGGGGCTTAGCTTTGGAATTGTCGTTTTAATCGCCCAAAATATCAAGTATCAAGCGGTTCCTTCTATTGACTTTCCCCAACATTCTGGCTATATTATAGCCAGAATGAAATACCAAATCATCCTGGCCCCTGAGGCTATTGAAGACCTGAAACAACTTACGGCCCGAGAACGGGGTACTATCCGGGACCTGATAGAAGTCCATCTTCGGCACGAACCTGCGAAGGTGAGCAAGAGCCGAATCAAACGGTTGCGCGGCTTGCGGCGCCCCCAATACCGGCTCAGGATCGACGATATGCGGGTGTTTTATGACATCACCAAGAACAGGGTGGAGGTACTGGCCATTATTACAAAGTCTGCGGTTGCGAGCTGGCTCAAAAAGGCGGGTGAAGAGACATGAAGAAAGCGGCACTGTCGGAAGTCAAAGATGACCTTTCGAAATATCTACATATCGCGGAGAAAGAAGAAGTTATCATCACTCGACACGGCAAACCGGCCGGTGTCCTGCTCGGCTTCGAGACCGAGGACGACTGGATCGACTATCGGCTGGAAAATGATCCTCGGTTTCTGGCGAGAATAGAGAGCGCAAGGAACAGCATAAAAGCCGGAAAGGGAAAGAAGCTCGAAGAGCTGTAGGCATGCAGGAAATACGCCTGCACCAGGAGCATCGACATCGGCGCCTACGATACCTGCGGCCATGGGTGCCTCTATTGCTACGCAAACACTGATCAGCAGCGCGCCAGGGAAGCGACGGGAAAGCAGCAGTTGCAGCAGGCCATGCTGGGACCGGCTCGGGGATGACCGCAAGAGGAGCAATGCCTTCCCTTAAACTCATTGACCACGCCGTTCGACTATGCTACTGTATTTTGAACCGATAATAACATGTTAAGCTAAAAGGAAGAGGCATGAATGCCGATGAATTTGCTACGCGTTGGACTTCGACTGGTGACAAACTAGAGCCTTTCAAACCAGAAGTGATCAGGGGACTCCCAGTTTCCAATGAAACAAAATCTTTTCTTGCAGTCGGACTGCCTAGCGAGGCTGCGCCATTTCTTACTTTTGGTGCAGCAGCGGGTGCTTTCCTACAACCAGTGTCAACGGAATTTAATCTTTCTTCAGATTACAGCAATCTTAGGATTATTGGGTTTAACGCCTATGGGGATCCTATTTGTATAGATGAAACAGATGGTAACGTCGTATATCTCAACCACGATGATAATTTTGGCTATGTTTTTATGAACAGTTCTGTCAGCACTATCGCCCAATTCCTTATAATCATCAGAGATTTGATTAATGCCCTTGATGAGGCTACACCAGAAACCAGATTGAAGTTGGTGCCTTCGACGCTTAAAGCTCTTCAGCAAATTGATCCTGTGGCTTTGGATAAGGGCGGATGGACCGCGGAAGTTGAATCTTTTTTTGATGACGATTGACCAGTCCAACGGTGGACATAGACGAGAGGAACCCAAAGTGAATGATTGCAATCAATGGGCTGAGATCGATGCGCAAGAGGCGCACGTTACGCCGGCATGTTCAATAATACTATCATGAATAAATCCGACCTCAGATCACAAGCAGTCATGAACGTGGACAAGGGCGAGTCGATCGCCGGCATGTGGGCGACTCCGAAGATTCCGGAGATCGGCGTGTACAAGCTCGCCGTGAAGAAGCGAACGGACGGCATGTTCGAGTGGGTGCACTTCCAGCACCGCCTGGACAATACCCGGAAGGTCCTGTTCCGGGGAGAGGTGGAGTCCATGGACCGCGTTGCCGATGTGCTCGGCGCTGCGAACAAGCACCTGCGGAACATCTACGGTGTCACCATGTCTGTTGCCGATGCCGGCATCACCACAATGGACGGCAGGAAGACCGACGGCAAGGTGCATTGACCATCTGACAGTCCTCAATCCTGCTCATGCTGCGTGAATTTTTTACATCCCTGACCACTCCCTGCCCGGCCCATTTGCGCGCCCTTGGCTATCTGTACGAGGCCATCGCCCTGCGCGGCAGATACCAGCGCAACCGCGGGGCATGGCAGCCTCATCT
>JBBIHD010000043.1:2806-12827 GCA_037447195.1 Nitrospirota bacterium
GGCTGAGAGATGCAGGAAGAAGCGCAAGATGGTTATACTCGGTTCAGGCCTCCTGCTTGATGTGCCGATCAAGGAATTGTCGGCGCTGTTCCAGGAAGTCGTCCTGATGGATGTGATATGCCTGCCTGAAGTACGCAGGCAGATCAGGAAATACGTTAACGTGCGCTTTGTCGAGCATGATGTCACGAATGTCGCGGAGCGTCTGTACCAGTATGGACAGGAGCATATTTCCGGGCTTCCTGAGCCTGCGCCAGGCACCGCGGAGATCGATGAGAGCACAGACCTGGTCGTGTCCCTCAACATCCTTTCGCAGCTCTGGGTCATTCCGCGGGCCTACGCTGCCAATCATATTGGCGGGCTGACCGAGGACCAGATAGAGGAATGGTGCGGCCGTCTCGTGGCCTCGCACTATGAATATCTGCGGTCACTTCCCAGTGACGTCTGCCTCGTGGCGGACCATGAGTTCGTGAAGCGCGACCGGAAGGGACAGGTGCTGAGCAGGGATTCAACAGTCTATGGGCTTGAGCTGCCCTCGCCGGACGACTGGTGGACATGGAATATCATGCCTATCGGGAAAGATTCGCGATATGTGTCAAAGGAGCTTATCGTGGGCGCGTGGCATCTGCGATGACCATGGAAGCTCGAATCTCACCACGGAGACACTGAGACACGGAGGAATGCAGTCAGCCGCAAAAATGCGCAAGGGTCGCAATGGGTGGGAATGCCAATACTCTGCGTCTTTTGTGCCTTTTTGTGGCAAATACTTGATACTTTTTTATATGATATTTTATTTTTAAGCTCCGAGGCCTCCGTGCCTCCGTGGTTGGATTTATTCAGGGTTAACTGATCATGTCTATTTGCATTGAAAAGAAACTGCTTCTCTCCGGCAAGACCGAGCACTACCAATGCGAGCTTGTGATGCTGCGGGACGGCATCGGCATCCTGCGGTACGTCATCGACCGGGATTATGACATCGCCGGATTCCGCCTCTCTCCGGGAGACGAGACGCTGGCCCTTTATTGGACTGGCCGGCCCTATACGCTCTACGTCTGGCACCGGAAGAGGCAGGGCGACCGGGCATACTACTTCAATATCGCCGATTCCGTGGCGCTCACTCCGCTGGATTTCGTCTGGCGCGACCTGGCCGTGGATATCCTGATAGCACCGCAGCAGAAGCCCCTCGTCCTTGACGAGCACGAGCTGCCTGATGACCTGGACAGCAGCCTGACTGTATATATCGGGAGGTCAAAGCAGCATATTCTGGAGAACTATCAGGTCATAATGAATGAAGCCGAGCGACTCCTGGCTTCCTTTGCCAAGGATGACTACACTGGCGGATAGCTGCGTTTGCATCGTCCGAGCTGTAGCCCTCTTCCCTCTTCCCTCTTCCCACTTCCCTCACCCTTCACTCCTCACCCTTCTCCAGCCCGCTCAGCCGCACGCCGATGAGCCGTACCCGTTTCTTGAACTCGAAGCGCTTCAGACACTCAAAGACCGTCTTTCTGATCGTGGCCTCATCATCAGCGGCCCGCTCCATCGTCTTCGCCCTCGTGAGGGTGACAAAGTCGCTGTACCGTATCTTGACCGTAACGGTCCGGGCCTTTATCTCGCGCTCCCGGATGTCGGCAATGACCTCCCGCACCAGGCCCACGAGGGTCTTTGCAAGCACCTGCCAATCCTGGACATCGCGCTCAAAGGTCCTTTCGCGGCTTGCTGATTTCGGCTCCCAGTGGGTCACCAGGGGCCGGTCATCAATGCCGCGCGCGGACTCGTAGAGATATTCACCATAGGATTCTCCAAATTCACTCACGAGCTCTTCCCTGCTCCGTGCGGCAAGCTCGCCGATCGTGGAATATCCCAGGGACTTGAGCGCGGCCTCGGTCTTCGGCCCCACGCCATGGAGCTTCCTGACCGCCAGCGGCCAGATGATCTCCTCCAGGTTCTGTTCCGTGATGATGGTGAGGCCGTCGGGCTTCCTGAGGTCTGAAGCGATCTTGGCCAGCAGCTTGTTCGGCGCAATGCCGATGGAGCAGGTAAGCCCTGTGGCTGTCCTGATGCCTTCCTTGATCCGGCGCGCTATCTCCTCGGAGGCAAGCCCGCTGTCCGAGATGTCGAGATAGGCCTCGTCGATGCCCACATCCTCCATCACGGGAGAGGCCTGTTGCAGCACCTGCTTGAACCGCGTTGATTCGCGGGTATAGGCCTCGTAGTCCACGGGCAGGAAGACGGCATCCGGGCAGAGCTTGTAGGCCCTGCGGAGCGGCATGGCCGAATGGATACCGAACTTTCGCGCCGCATAGTTGCAGGTGGAAACGACCCCCCGCCTCGTGGGGTCCCCGCTGCCGCCTACGACCACAGGCTTTCCCGCGATCGCGGGCCGCTTCTTCTCCTCCACGGCGGCGAAAAAAGCGTCCATATCAATGTGCAAAATGCGCCTCATAAAAGCATCGCAGCCTCCGGCCGCTGTCTTGTGAAACGCTACTATAGCCGCCGCAAAAAGGCAAGCCGAAATCTTCGTCATTGCGGTTTTGTCCGTGATTGTGTAAGATTGTCGGCATCATGTGGTATTTCGCTGCCAAACGAGTGCTCCTCTTCCTCCCCACCCTGCTCGGCATCACCATCATCACCTTCATCCTGATGCAGGCTTTGCCGGGAGACCCTGTCGAGAGCATGGCAGGAGAGCGGGCCACGGCGGAGACCATCGAACGCATCAAGGCCGAACTGGGCCATGACAAGCCCCTGTTTGTCCAGTACGTGCTGTACCTGAAGCTCATCGCAAAAGGCGATATGGGCCGCTCGGTATACACGAACCGCAAGGTCTCAGACGACCTGCTCCAGAAGTTTCCGAACACCGTAAAGCTCGCGCTGGCGGCAATGCTCTTTGCATCGGTCATCGGCATCGGCCTGGGCGTCGTCGCCGCGGTAAAACGCGGCACCGTCTGGGACCGGCTGGTGTCGCTGCTGTCCGTGGGCGGCATCTCGGTTCCCGTGTTCTGGCTCGGCCTGACGCTCATGCTCATCTTCGCGCTCTACCTTCGCTGGCTGCCACCCTCGGGCATGGGGAACGGAAGCCTTGCCTATATCGTGCTGCCGGCCATTACGCTCGGCACTTTTTCGCTCGCCTACATTGCGCGCATCACCCGGTCGTCCATGCTCGAATCGCTTTCGCAGCCTTATATCGAGGCTGCCCGGGCCAAGGGGCTGTCGGAGACAAAAGTGGTGCTGAAGCACGCGCTCAAAAACTCGCTCATTCCCGTGGTCACGCTCATCGGCCTTGACCTGGGATCATACCTGAACGGCGCTGTGCTGACCGAAACGATCTTCGGCTGGGACGGCCTGGGCCGCTATGCCCTCGACGGCATCTTGAAGCGCGATTATCCGGTGATCATGGGCGTGGTGCTCTTCGGAGCGTTCATCTTTGTGACCATCAACCTTATCGTGGACATTTCCTATCATTTTCTTGACCCGCGGGTACGTGTGAAGAAGTAATTGCTTGAACGCCATGCGCCATGCTCTTTGCGCTGCGCGCTTTCCAGAGACGGCTTATGAATAGATTGCTTACATGGCAGGACCTTGTTGCGAACAAGCCGGCGCTGATCGCGGCCGGCGTTCTCGCTGCGCTTGTTTTCACCGCCCTCTTCGCGCCCCTGCTCGCGCCCTTTGATCCCCTTGCCATGGACCTGGACAGCCTGCGCCTTCCGCCGGACAGTGCGCATCTGCTCGGTACGGACAGCAAGGGCCGGGACATCCTTTCCCGCATCATCTATGGCTCGCGCATCTCCCTGGCTGTCGGGGTCATTGCCGCCCTGTCATCGCTCTGCATCGGCGTGGTGCTGGGAATGATCGCCGGGTACTTCGGCGGCAAGACCGACGCGGTGCTGTCCCAGATCTTCGACATATTCCTCGCATTCCCGAGCCTGCTGCTCGCCATCGGCATCAGCGCCGTCATGGACCCGGGCCTTGCGTCGGCCATGCTGGCGATCACGCTCGTAGGCTGGGCGGGCTTCGCCCGGCTGGTGCGCGGCATCACGCTCTCGCTCAAGGAGCAGACCTACGTGGAAGCGTCCCGCGCGCTCGGCGCGTCCACATCACGGGTCCTCTTCCGCCATATCCTGCCGAACGCCCTGCCGCTGCTGCTCGTGGCAGGCAGCCTGCGCGTGGGCGGCTTTATCCTGATCGAGGCGGCCCTTTCGTTCCTCGGCCTCGGCGTCCAGCCGCCCACACCCACCTGGGGCTCCATGATCAGCCTGCACCGCGTCTACATCAATTCGGCGCCCTGGATGGTGATCTTCCCGGGCCTTGCCATCAGCGTCACGGTGATAAGCTTCAATATCCTGGGCGACTTTCTGCGGGACAAGCTCGACCCGCGGATGCAGGTCTAGCGGCCAACTGATAGAGAAGCCTAGTGCAATCGAATTGAACCACAGAGGCACGGAGAACAGGGAGGAAACCTTCTCGTTCTTTCTTTTCTCCGTGCCTCAGTGTCTCCGTGGTGAATGTTGATCTTTCACTGTGCACCCTTTTCCGATTGCAGCATCGCAGGTACCGATGAACAATCACATCCACGCTAAAAAATCCCTGGGCCAGAACTTCCTGAAGGACCCTCATTACCTCACCAGGATCGTCGAAGCCGCCGCGGTCGCGTCTGAGGACCGGGTCCTCGAGATCGGCCCCGGCCAGGGCGACCTCACGCGGCTGCTTGCTGCGCGCGCAGGTGCGGTCCTGGCAGTTGAGCTGGACGACCGGCTCATCGAGCGGCTCCGGACTGAGTTTGCAGGCCAGAGGAATGTCGTTATCGAGCATGCCGACGCGCTGGAGTATCCCTTCGAATCCCTTGAAGGCATCTGGAAGGTCGTTGCGAACCTTCCTTATTACATATCCACACCGATCATCCAGCGCCTGCTCAGGTTTCGACGGACGTTCTCCTCCTTCACGCTGATGCTCCAGAAGGAGGTGGCCGGGCGGATCGCTTCCGCTCCGGGCGGCAAAGAGTACGGCTATCTCTCCGTACTGGTGCAGTTCTATGCCCAGCCGAGATTGGAGTTCCTTGTGCCGCCCGAGGCCTTCACTCCCAGGCCCGAGGTGGACTCAACCGTCATTACCCTCGTGATGCGCGATACGCCTGCCGCATCAGTCAAGGATGAACAGTTCTTCTTTCGCGTGGTAAAGGCGGCCTTTTCCCAGCGCAGAAAGACGCTCCGCAATTCGCTCCGCCGGCTCGGCCTGCCGAAAGAAAAGCTCGACCAGGTGCTGCCCGCCACAGGCATCGACCTCGGCCGCCGCGCCGAGACCCTCTCGGTCCAGGAGTTCGCAAATCTGGCGGACAACCTGCTGAATCAGCCGCGATCGCAGTAGCAAAAATGGTTGCAAAATCACTGTACCCAGGTTGACATCCCGTTATTCCTCGTTAATAATATCATTAGTTTTTCCAGTCCGGGCGCTTTCCCGGCCAGGCGCTACAGGAAACATCTATCAACAGCCTGCGGATCTTTTCCCGCGCTGCATTTCATTGCACCGTGGCGTCATTCCTGATGAGAGTTTTATTGCATTGCAATCAACCGAGACTTCAGCCGCCTGCCATGCACGAGATCCAGCACCATATATTGCCAAAGGAAGACTTCGGCGATTTCATCTTCCGCCTGGCAAAGATCCAGAGCCTGGTCGCGCCGGTCCGGCGGGGAGAGCGGAACTTCGCCTTCGAGCCCGTGGCGTCGGGAGACGAGGTATCGCTCCGGTATCTTCCGACGATCCTTCCGCCGAAGAAATATTTCTTTCCTCAGCGCGAAGTCCTGCTTGAGTTCGACACCGGGCGCGGCCTGCACGCCGAGCCGGTGGGCCTGGCCGGACCGCTGACGATCTTCGGCGTCCCTACCTGCGACCTCGCGGGCATCCAGTGTCTGAACATGGTCTTCTCCGTCCGGCCCCGGGACCACAACTACCTCATCCGCAAGCGCAAGATCACGATCATCGGCCTGGAGTGCAACGTTTACTGCGACGAGCACGCCAGCTGCACGCTGGTGAACGCGAACCTGCCGAGCGGCGGGTATGACCTCTTCTTCACGGACCTCGGTGACTCCTTCATCGTCCATGTGAACACCCAGGCAGGCGACGACATCATCGACGCGACCAGGCATTTCCGTCCCGCCGGTGAGCGGGACCTGCAGGCCCTGTCTGCGCTGCGGGAAGGGAAGCGATCTCTCTTCCGGAACGAGGTGGCTGTGGACCAGCGCCACATCCCGGCGCTTTTCGCTGCCTCTTTCGAGAGCCCCCTCTGGAAGGACCTCGACGAGCAATGCCTGTCCTGCGGCAGCTGCACCCAGGTCTGCCCTACCTGCTACTGCTTCGATGTCCGCGATGAGCTGAACCTCGATATGAGGACCGGCGTGCGCTGCCGGGTCTGGGACTCCTGCCAGACCGAGCCCTTCGCGAAGGTGGCGGGCGGCGAAAACTTCCGCAAGAGCCGCCGTGAGCGCCAGCGCCATCGCTACTTCCGCAAGTTCAGCTACCCCGTCGAAAAGTTCTCCCGCTTTTTCTGTACGGGCTGCGGCCGCTGCACGCGCGCCTGCATGGCCGGCATCCGGCTGAAGGACACGCTCTCAGCGCTTGTCGCCCAGGGTGGGGAGGGTCCATGGAAAGGATAGTCATAGCTGAGTCGAATTACCGCGTCCGCAAAGCGCGGATCGTGCGGATTAAAGGGCTCACGCCCATCGAGAAGCTCTTCGAGATCGTGCTCGACGGCGGACGCTCC
Source organism: Nitrospirota bacterium (assembly GCA_037447195.1). GTDB lineage: Bacteria > Nitrospirota > UBA9217 > UBA9217 > UBA9217 > GWC2-57-13. The sequence goes on from JBBIHD010000043.1 coordinate 9,555, forward strand.
CTGGACCACGAGCCCGGCCAGTTCATCATGGTGTCTCTCTTCGGCGTCGGTGAGGCCCCCATCTCCGTTGCGTCGTCGCCCACGATGCGCGATTCCTTCGAGATCTGCGTCCGCGCCGTGGGCAGGGTCACGAATGCGCTTCACAAGCTGCAGGCAGGCGACGAGATCGGCATCCGCGGCCCCTACGGCAGGGGATTTCCCATCAGGATATTCGAGGGCAACGACCTGCTGATCATCGCCGGCGGGCTGGGCATCGCTCCGCTCCGGTCCCTCATCCAATACGTGCTGGACAACCGCCGCGACTTTGGAAAAGCGCACCTGCTGCTGGGCTGCAAGACGCCCCAGGACATCCTGTTCGCCGACGAGATCGACCAGTGGCGCAGGCGCATGGACGTGCAGAGCGAGTGCATTGTGGACCGCGCTGAGCAGGACTGGACGGGCCCGGTGGGGCTGATCACAACGCTGATCCCCGGCGTGCACCTGGAACCGGAGCGCACCTTCGCCGTCGTTGTGGGTCCGCCGGTCATGTATAAGTTCGTGTTGAAGGAACTGCTTGCCAAGCGCATACCGGAACACCAGATCATCCTGTCCTTTGAACGCCACATGAAATGCGGCATGGGCAAGTGCGGCCGCTGCCAGATCCAGAGCCTCTATACCTGCCAGGACGGCCCTGCGTTCCGCTACTCTGCCGTGAAGCACATGAGCGAGGCATTCTGATATGAAAAGACCCAGGACGGCTTTTTTCGACTTTGCCTGCTGCGAGGGCTGCCAGCTCCAGGTTGCGAACCTGGGCGAGGACCTGCTCGACCTGCTGGATCTGCTGGACGTCGTCGAGTTCCGCGAGGTCATGTCAGAGAAGTGGGAGGGCGCTCTTGACATTGCCGTTGTCGAAGGGAGCATCACGGATTATCACGCAGAAGAGCGCATCAAAGCCGTCCGCAAGCGGTCAAAGACCTTGATCGCCTACGGCTCCTGCGCCACCATCGGCGGCGTGAACGGCATGAAGAACAGCTTTGACCTGGCTGTTCTCGGCGATCTGGTGTACGGCGATGGCAGCCGCTTCTTTCCCACCGGGCCCACCCGAGCCGTCCATCAGGTCGTGCCGGTGGAGTATGCGGTCAATGGCTGTCCGGTGTACATCCCCGAGTTCCTGTCCGTGCTGACAGCGGCGCTCCGGGGAATTCCCTATGCCGTGCCTGATTACGCCGTCTGCATTGAATGCAGGATGAACGAGAACGAGTGCTTCTATGACAGGGGCATTGCCTGCCTGGGCCCGGTGACCCGGGCTGGGTGCAATTCCTGGTGCGTGAACAAGGGCAACATCTGCTACGGCTGCCGGGGAATGGTGACCAATCCTCACGAGAAGGGCATGAAGCAGTTGCTCGAGAAGCACCGAGTGCCGGTTCAATTCGCGGCGAACAAGATGGATATGTACAACAGGTGCAGGGAGCTTGACCGACATGGGAGCTGACAGGAAGAAGAAAGACCTGAACATCCGCGTCGACTATCTCACCCGCGTTGAGGGCCACGGCACGATCGTGGTGGATATGAAACAGGGACGGCTCGAGACCTGCCGCCTGAACGTGGTCGAGTCGCCGCGCTTCTTCGAGGCCCTTCTGCGCGGACGGTCCCTCTTCGAGGCCCAGCATATCACGAGCCGCATCTGCGGCATCTGCGCCTGCGGCCACTCGCTGGCCTCGATCCAGGCGGGCGAGGACGCCCTGGGCATTATCCCTTCGGCGCAGACCGTCAGGCTCCGGCGGCTACTGCTCCATCTCGAGATCCTTGACAGCCACATCCTGCACATCTATCTCCTTGCCCTGCCTGACCTGGTGGGCGCCAGGAGCTTCATGCCCCTGCTCGGGTCGCACAACAAGGTCGTGCGGCGGGCGCTCAAAATGAAGAAGGTCTGCAACGATGCGATGGAGGTGCTGGTTGGCCGCCACGTGCACCCCATCTCCCTGGTCGTGGGCGGGTTCACGAAGCTCCCGAAGCCGCAGGACCTGGATGCCATGCACGAAATGCTGGCGGGCCTGCGGACCGACATGGATGCGACCGTTGAGTTGCTCTCCACGCTACACTTCCCTGACTTCGAGCGGAACAGGGAGTACGTGGGGCTCGTGAGCGACGACGGTTCGTATCCGCTCCTGTCCGGCAACATCGGCTCCACTGACGGCGTGCGCATGAAGAAGCAGGAGTACCGGAAGGCAACGAACGAGTTTATTGTTCCTCATTCCACGGCCAAGCACGCAAAGCTGAGCCGCGAGTCCTATACTGTGGGCCCCCTGGCCCGGTTCAACCTGAACCATGCCAAGCTGCATCCGAAGGCTTCTGTTGCAGCCTCTGCCCTGAACCTCAAACCCGTATGCAGCAACCCCTTTCTGAACACCCTGGCCCAGGTCGTGGAATGCGTCCACTGTCTTGAGGATGCCATTGCCGTCATCGAGGACCTGCAGCGGACCGGCGTGGACCAGCAGGAACGGATCGTGGTAGGCGTGAACGAGCGTGGGACCTTGCCAGTCAAGTCAGGCGAAGGCATCGGCGCCATGGAAGTGCCCCGGGGTCTTTTGTTCCACCACTATACAGTGGACGACTCAGGAGCCATCACGCAGGCGAACTGCGTCGTACCCACGAACGAGAACCTGGGCAGCATCGAACAGGACATGCGCGCCCTGGTGCCGACACTGCTGCACAAGAGCCAGGAAGAGATCACCTCTACCCTGGAGATGCTCGTCCGCGCCTATGACCCCTGTATTTCCTGCTCCACCCACCTGCTTGACGTCCGGTTTCTGAAAAGCTGAAATTCGCACATGAGCACCGGATTAAATAGCACAATATTTCAACGCGTTATGCCTAATTCAAACTATTAAATATTGTACAGAAAAAACTTGACAGTACATAAAATACCTGCTATCTTCTTGAGTAACAGCCCTATCAGCCTGCTGCCTGCTCCTGCGGCGAACAGGGGCAACAGGCAAGCAGGTTATCCCTCCGAAAGCCCCGGCGCCCTCTGGCCGGGGCCCTTCTATTTCCCGCCGTTCGAACCTCCATATCAGGTACTTGCATACATCCTGGTTACCAGGGGAATACAGACAAGGGAACGCTCTGCGATTGAGCCGGCATTCCCTGAGCGCAGGGCGCGCCCGGGAGCGCCCGAACAGTGACTGGATGAATACTACGATTACTTTGGTTCGGCTGCAACTGGCTGTATGTTGATAGTAACTACTCAGGACCCCAAAACCATATTCTCACACGAAGGCACGAAGCCACAAA
>JBBIHD010000044.1:0-7110 GCA_037447195.1 Nitrospirota bacterium
CATGCTTCGTGATGCCGTGGGTCGAGGCATGGGCGCGGTGGGCCGTGCCGAAGGCATCGTTCACGAACACATCGGTGAAGGCGGCGAGCGCCTTCGAGAAGGCCTCGTCGTTCTTCTCCTCCTCGGCGTGGAAGCGGAGGTTCTCGAGCAGCAGTACATCGCCGGGACGCATCCCCTGGACGGCATGTTCGACGTCCGGGCCGATGCAGTCCTTCGCGAACTTCACTTCCTTGTTCAAAAGGCGCGAGAGGCGCGTGACCACCGGCGCGAGGCTGTACTTGGGAGCCGGCTTGCCCTTGGGCCGGCCCAGGTGCGAGGCGAGGATCACCTTTGCGCCGGCATCGAGGGCATAGTTGATCGTCGGCAGCGTCGAACGGATGCGCGTATCGTCGGTGATGTTGCCGTTCTCGTCAAAGGGCACGTTGAAGTCCGCGCGGATGAAGACCCGCTTGTTCTTGAGTTCGACTTTCTCGATGGTTTTCTTTTCCATGGTGGAGCCTCCAGTTTAAACTGTTCAAACCGTTTGAACCGCTTAAACCGGTTTACAGTCCCTTCTTCGCCACGAGCAGCGCCAGGTCGCGCAGCCGGTTGGAGTAGCCCCACTCGTTGTCGTACCAGGAGATCACCTTCACCATGGTGCCGTCCATGACGCTGGTGAGCGCCGCGTCCACGATGGAGGAATGCGGGTTGCCCTTGAAGTCGATCGAGACGAGCGGCGCTTCCTCGAACTGCAGGATGCCCTTGAGCTTGCCGTTGGCCGCGGCCTTGAGCGCGGCGTTCACGTCTTCCTTCGTGGTTTTCTTGGACACCTCGAACACAACATCCACGACGGACACGTTCGGCGTCGGCACGCGGAGCGACATGCCGTCGAGCTTGCCCTTCAGCTCAGGCAGGACGAGCGAAACGGCCTTGGCCGCGCCCGTCGAGGTCGGGATGATGGACATGCAGGCGGCACGGGCGCGACGGAGGTCCTTGTGCGGCAGGTCGAGGATCTTCTGGTCGTTGGTGTAGGAATGGATCGTGTTCATGAGGCCGTGCACGATGCCGAAGTTCTCATGGACCACCTTGGTGAACGGCGCGAGGCAGTTGGTGGTGCAGGAGGCGTTCGAGATGATGTGGTGCGCCTTGGGATCGTAGGTGTGCTCGTTCACGCCGATCACGAAGGTCGCATCGGGGTCCTTGGCGGGCGCGGAGATGAGGACCTTCCTGGCGCCGGCGGTGATGTGCTTGCCCGCGTTGGCCTTGTCCAGGAAGAGGCCGGTGCACTCCAGGGCGATGTCGACCTTGAGGTCCTTCCAGGGAAGTTCCGCGGGGTCCTTCTTTGCCGCCACGGTGATGTCCTTGCCGTCAACCGTGATCTTGCCGTCGCCGGCCTTCACGTCATGGGGAAACTCGCCGAAGGTGGAGTCCCATTTCAGCAGGTGCGCAAGCGTCTTGGTGTCCGTCAGGTCGTTGATGGCCACGATCTCGATGTCCTTATTGCCCTGCGAGGCGCGGAAAACGTTCCTGCCGATCCTGCCGAATCCGTTGATTGCGATCTTTACAGCCATGATAGCCTCCTTGGTAGAAATTTCAAATTTCAAAATCCAAAGTTCAAATCAATGTCAAAACAGCAAATCGGGACATCTTTAGCACTTTTGAAATTTGAACTTTGACATTTGGAATTTGTCAGTCCAGCGTATGCATCACCAGCCCGGTGAGCAGCTTGGGGTAAAAATAGGTCGCCTTCTGGGGCATCCGTTCTCCTGCGCCTGCCACTGCCTTCACCTCGCTCACCTTCGTGGGATTCATGAAGACGACGATCTCCGTCCTGCCGTCGTCCAGCCGTTTGGCCGCCTCTTCGGCGTCCTTGATGTACTCGATGTTCTTTCCGAGCTTGTGCGTATCAATGCCCACGCCGAGCAGCTTGTCGATGATCAGGTGGTGCAGGATGGACACATCCAGCCTGCGGTACGCAGGCGATTTGCCGGGGAGCAGCCGGTCCATGTCGTCTTCGCTCCGGAGGGTCAGCAGGTAGTAGCTGTTCCGGTCCCGCATCCGCATGCCGAAGATATGCGACCGGGCCGCCCGGGACGCCATGGTCTCGAGCATGGCGCGCCGCGCTGCCGCCTCCGAAGAAGAGTCGAAATCGAGCCGCTCCATATCGAAGTACTTGTGAAGCCCCTCTTCGAAGCGGTCGGCGCTGTAGCCGGGCAGGCTGAAGAGCGCCCGGTGCGCCGGCAGGATCGTGAGCCCCGGATCTTCCAGCCGCGCAAGGTACATGGTGACGAAATTATAGGGCTCGTCTCCCGTGAAGGTCCCTGCCGCGGCGCGGCGTTCGTTCCGGTAGTTCAGGGCCGTTTCGTAGCGATGGTGCCCGTCGGCGATAAAGAAGGGCTTGTCGGCCATGGCGCGGGTTATCGTTTCGATCACTGCGGGGTCCGTTATGGTCCAGAGGCGGTGCAGGACGGCGCCCCCTCCTGCTGCCTCCATTTCCGGCGGGCCGCTTATCGACGCCAGGACGCCGCTTATCGTTCCCGCCGGGTCCGAGAAGAGCGAGAATATCTGGCTGAAGTTCGCCTTGCAGGCGCGCAGCAGGTTCAGGCGGTCGGCCTTGGGTCCTGACAGGGTGTTCTCATGGGGAAGCACCACGCCGGAATCGAAATCCTCTATCCGGACCTGGCAGATGAAGCCCCGCAGCTTTCTGAGCGAATCGCCGTGGGGATACTGCATCTCATAGATATAGAGGGCCGGGCTCTCGCTCCGCTTGAGAACGCCCTGCTGCTGCCATTCCCGGAACAATGCAGCGGCGCGGGTGTAGCGGTCGTTCTGCGCTGAATCCCCGGCGGCCTCCCGGCCGTATTCCAGCTGGATCACATTGTACGGGCTTTTCCCGTAGAGTTCCTGCTGGTCCGCCGGAGAGATGATGTCATAGGGCGGGCACACAAGCGCATTGATGCCGCCCGCGGCCGCCTGATTATACACAATGCCCCGAAAGGGGGTGATCTTTGCCATGCAGGTAATCCTAGGATGATCCTGGTGGGTCTTGATTTGAAAGGTCTTTTATAGCACAGCATCCGTTTTATTGTCAACAGGTTTCCGCGAACAATGATTGACAATTCCGCCCCGTTGTGAGATTATCTGCTACCTGTCATTATGAGGATCATTCGAGGCGTAAAAAATCTTGGCGAGTCCTTTCCCAACCCCGTCCTGACGCTCGGGAACTTTGACGGCGTTCATCTGGGGCATCAGGCCATATTCCGCGCGGTAACGCGCAGGGCCAAGGAGATCGGGGGGGCGAGCATCGCTTTTACCTTTGAGCCGCACCCGCTCAAGGTGCTGGCGCCCGAGCGGTCGCCCCGTCTTTTGAACACCTTCCACGGGAAGATGCTGCTCTTCGAGGCGGCCTGCCTCGACATCGTCATCTGCGCCAATTTTACCCGCGCCTTTGCCGACCAGAATCCCGAAGATTTTGCCCGGGACATCCTGGCCGGGACGATCGGCGCCCGTGAGGTCTACGTGGGCTACGATTACGCCTTCGGCAGGGGCCGCGAGGGAAGCATTGATTTTCTGAAACACATGGGAGCGGCCCACGGCTTCCAGGTCGGCGTCATCGATGCCGTATCCATTGACGGCACGGTCGTGAGCAGTTCCCGCATCCGCGAGTGCATCTCGGGCGGCAGGGTCGATGAGGCCCAGCGCCTGCTGGCGCGGCACTATGCCATCGAAGGAAAGGTCGTTGCCGGGGCCCGGCGGGGGCATACGCTCGGTTTTCCCACGGCCAACCTCCAGACGGCGAATGAACTTCTGCCCGATTACGGCGTGTATGCCGTGCAGGCCGTCATTGACGGCAGGCAGCTGAACGGCGTGGCCTCCATCGGGGTGCGCCCCACTTTCGGCGGGGGGCCTGTTTCGATCGAAGTATATCTCTTCGACCTGAACGAGGATCTGTACGGGAAGCACATGGAGGTCGCCTTTGTCCGGCGCCTGAGAAAAGAAGAACGCTTCCCCGACGCCGCCGCCCTGATCCGGCAGATGCAGGCCGATGTGGAAGCGGCCAAAAAGATACTCCTTGCCCTCCGGGGCTCCTGAGAGGCAGTTTAGAACCTTCCTGACCGATAGGCTGCGGTCCGGCAAATAGTATCCGCCTCCCCTTGCATTCTTTTGCAGCTTCGGCTACACTTTCTACGTGTTCTTCCTCAATGCCTGACACTTCCGGAGGCCCTTCATGCAGACCTTTTCATCTCGTCCCTTCTACCGGACCCAGCTCTTTTTTTTCACGCTGCTCATTGTCGTTCTCGGCGCCGCACTGGCCGCAGCGGGCGTGTTTCTGGCGCTCCCGCGGGACCTTGGCGACGGCTATGGAGCCGTGCTGTCGACGGTCAAATTCCTTGAAAAAGCACTGCTCGGGAAAGCGGTGGCCATCTATGCGATCATGGCCCTGCTCATCGCCGGCACGGTCGTGCTGCTGCATCTGTTCTATTCCCACCGTATTGCCGGCCCAGCCTACCGGCTTGCCCGGGAAGCGGCGTCGATCGGCCAGGGAAAACTGAAGGGCGAGATACGGTTCCGCAGAAAGGACAGCCTCACCGACATGGCGGACTCCCTGAACCAGGCTGCGGAGCGATACCGTGACCGCGTGACCGAGGCCCGTGACGCCCTCTCGATCATCGAAGCAAAGACAGAATCGATCGCGCACCTGATCCAGCGCGGCGAGGGCGCCCCTGCGGTGGAACAGGCGCTGCGGGACGTTGCGAACCGGCTGCAGAAGATCGAGAGCGTCATTGCGGAGGTCCGGACGTGAAAAAGCGGTATGTTCTTGCGGCGCTGCTGGTCCTGTTCACCGCTGCGCTGGCCTATACGGTGCTGCAGCGCGGCGGCCACGAATTCACCTCCGATCAGTGCGCCGAATGCCACGCCGCGGTTCCCGTCAAGGGAAAGCGCGAGACGCTCGTGATGACGGCGCCGATCTCGGCGCTCTGCGGCCGCTGCCACGCCGCACTCGGGGCTTCAGCCTCCCATCCTGTTGAGATCGTCCCCGCGGGAGTGGCCGTGCCCGCGGATATGCCCCTTTCCCGTGAGGGGAAAATGACCTGCAGCACCTGCCACGATATCCACGGGTCGGGTTCGGGCGGCAGCGTTGCGCCGCGGTCCTATCTGCGACGAACGGCCCTTGGCCCGGCGTTCTGCTCCTCCTGTCACGGCCAGGGCCTCGGGCATGCCCAGCTGATCGGCAGGGCCCACATGCAGCAGTCCCCGGAAAACGCGGGCATCACCGTGGACGCTGTTTCGCGGGGCTGTCTTGGCTGTCACGACGGCAGCATCGGGCCGAACGAGACCGTGAACGCGGGCTCCTGGGAACACGGACGGCCCCTTTCCCGGTTCGATCCCCGGGGCGTTCACCCTATCGGCGTTGATTATCAGGTTTCCTGGGCGCGGAAGCGCGGCGGTCTCCGTCCGATCACCGCGGTAAATCCCGTGTTCAAGCTGATCGACGGGAAGGTGGGGTGCAGCTCATGCCATGATCCCTATTCAAAGCAGCCGAGAAAGCTGGTGATGGCGAATACGGGAAGCAAACTGTGCCTCGGCTGTCATGATAAGTAAGGAAGGTCGTTGAATACGTAAGGGAAGACTATCGGATCAGGGGAGGGTCGGATGTTCCCATTTGACAGGCGGGTGTATTTTATCAGCAAGGATTTCCAGTTCCGGTTCATCCTGCGTTTCGTGCTCACCACATCGCTCTGGGCTCTGGCAGCAGTAGCGCTCTTCACGGTCATTGCCGGGAGGCGGCTGGAGGATGTGCTGTACTCGCCCCATATCAACATTCAGTCGTCCGTGGAATTGCTGATGCCTTCGGCCTTTCAGGCCCATGCGCTGTCTATAGCGCTCTTCGCTGCGGTGCTCTATTTGGCCCTTCGCGCCCTCTGGCGGCGCCTGTCGCTGCCGCTCTACAGCTTGAAAAAGGACGTCGCGCGCATTGCCGCCGGCGATCTGGTGAGCGGAGTGTCCCTGCGCGAGGGCGAGGAATTCCAGGAGCTCGCCTTTGAACTGGACGCGATGCGGAACGGATTGCGAAGCAGGTTTTCGCTGCTGAAGGAACGGCGGGCGGCCCTGTCAGAGGCCGTCAGGGAGCTTGAGCGGGCCGTATGGAAGGGGACCCCTTCCCTTGCCCAGGCCGCGGCGGTCAAGAAGGCAGCTGAACAATTGAGGGGGGGGCTGGATGGATTTTCGAATTAAAGGTCCTCTGGGGGCGTCCGTTGCGGGGCTGTTCCTGGCCTTCTTTTTTGCGTCCGCGCCTTCGGGCCTGTCCGCCCAGCAGCAGCGGCGGCTGGAGCCCCATGATTTTCGCGGGCACGGCCTTGATTGCCGGAGCTGCCATATGGCCGTATCCATAAAGAAGGACGGTTCGCTGCGAAAACCGGTGTCCGAGATATGCGCAGGATGCCACCGGCTTCCTCATCAGTCCCATCCCGTAGATATTGTCCCGACCCTGCAGGTCCCGCCGGACCTTCCGCTTGACAGCCAGGGGAGGCTCACGTGCGCCACCTGTCATGACCCCCATCGTCCCTATCTGAATCCGCTGACCGGCAGCAGGACCATGTATCTCCGCAGGGACGGCCCCAACAGGGAATTGTGCCTTGCCTGCCATGCCAGGTAGTTCCGGCCAGAACCCCGATGCGGGAAGATGAGCGGCAGGCACCCGGCCTGCCGCCCCAGTGTGATCAGCATCAGCAGATGTTCTGACGAGCCCCCCTCCCGTGCGCCGCGGGTCAGCGGCCAGCCTTGGGCGCGGCTGCCGCCTGGGTCGTCAGTTTCACGATCTTGGTGGCGGTCCTGGTGTTCTTGTCTTCCTTGTAATGCACCCGTGCGCGGTCTCCGGCCTTCATCGCCTTGGCGTCGTTCATGTTCGTTTTGGACGTGATCATGAGCGTTACATCGCCTTTTGACTTGCTTTTGACCACAATGGCCGACGCGTTCAGGGAGACCACGTCGCCGGTGACCTGCCGGTACTGCGGCTTGTCCGCTGCAGGTGCGGCTTTCTTTTCCGCGGCGATCGCGCCCTGTGCCGTCGCGACCACGACAGCGAGAAGGACAAAAAGCATTTTAATCCTCTTCATTGCGTTTCACCTC
>JBBIHD010000044.1:7172-9351 GCA_037447195.1 Nitrospirota bacterium
AGGATCTTCTGGACGCGGTTCTGGAGCCTGTTCACAGCTTCTTCGATTGCGCGGTCCTTTTCGTCGTCATCCATGCGTGCATATTCGTTGGCGTTGGGCCGGCCGTTCACCCCGTGTCTTTTTTCACGCCCTGCTGCAGTCAGGACCATAAGGTCACCCCCTTTTTGTCTGATTGCCAGAAAGGTATAGCATGGCGGTGTCGCGGCGCAGTCGCGGGATTCCGCATTTAATAGTTTGTGCTGAAAGTTTTTTTTTGCGAAAGGGGGCCCGCAGCGCTCCTCATAGCCTTCGCGAAGCAACGCGGCGCGGCCAGAATGCCCGCCAGTGAAGCGTTTCGTTTTTTTCTTGACCATTCGGGCTCATGCTTCTATACTTAGTTCGAAGCATGACGGGGGCGCGCCCCTCGTTCCAACCTGCTTCTCTCGTCCCCTCTCGCTTCCCGCAGCGATCGCGGGAAGCCTCGCTGCACCCTGCATGACGTATAGCTAAGAGAGGAGGCCGCATGGGCGATTTTTATCAGACCGGCGTTGTCGCAACCTTTCACCGCCTGAGCAAGCCGAACATCGAAAAGATCGAGAGCGAGCTGGCCCTCTATGCGGCGCAGAAACCGGTGGCGCTGGTCCTGCCTTCTCTCTATTCGGAACTGCAGGGAGATGCGCTCAAGCTTATTGTGAAGGAACTGCAGGCGGTCAAGTACATCCGCCAGATCGTCGTGGCCCTCGGGCCCTGCCCGGCCGATGAGTTCAAGCATGCGCGGGAGTTCTTCTCCGTTCTTCCTCAGGAAACGCACATTATCTGGAACAGCGGGCCGAGGATGCAGGAGATATACCGGACACTGGAGGAGCATCGCCTCTCTCCCGGGCAGGAGGGAAAGGGGAAGTCGGCCTGGATGGCCTACGGCTATATCCTCGCCTCCGGCAAGGCCGACGTTATCGCCCTGCATGACTGCGATATCCTTACCTATTCCCGCGATCTGCTGGCGCGGCTCGTCTACCCCGTGGTCAATCCCAATCTCGGCTATGAGTTCTGCAAGGGTTTTTATGCCCGGATCAGCGACAAAATGCACGGCCGGGTGACGCGGCTCCTGGTCACGCCGCTCATCCGGTCCCTCGAAAAGATCCTCGGCTATCTGCCGCTGCTCGTCTTTTTCGACAGCTTCCGCTATCCGCTGGCAGGGGAGTTTTCCATGATCACGGACCTTGCCCGGGTGAACCGTATACCGGCGGACTGGGGGCTCGAGGTGGGCGTGCTCGCCGAAGTGTACCGCAACACGGCGGTCCGGCGCGTCTGCCAGGTGGACCTGGCAGACAAGTACGAACACAAGCACCAGGCCTTGTCCGCCGGGGACCCCGAAAAGGGCCTGATGAAGATGGCCGTGGACATCTGCAAGTCCCTGCTGCGGACACTCGCCTCCGAGGGCGTGATTTTCTCGGACGGGCTGCTGCGCACCCTGATCGTCACCTATCAGCGCACGGCCCAGGACATGCTCAAGCGCTATGAGGACGATTCGGCCATCAACGGCCTCTATTTCGACCGGAACCAGGAGAGCGCCGCCGTGGACGCTTTTACCGAAGCTCTCCGGATCGCAGGGCAGACGATCATCGAAATCCCTCTGGGCCTGCCGCTCATACCGAGCTGGAACCGGGTGACCTCGGCGGCGCCGGACCTTCTTGAGCGCATTCAGGCCGCGGTGCTGGAGGACAATGCATGACCCTGAAAAAAGCATTTGGACGCGGATAACATCTGATAACATCGGATAAAGTCAAGAGAAACCTACGGTCAATACTTGAAAAAGAACGTAATTACTCAGGTCAGCCGCTCGCTCTGTCGCTTAGCGTGCCATAATACGCCGAAACTTCAACAGAGCACGTGCTTATATCCTCAGCGCTTTCGGTCCGAGGGCGATTACACTGCACGCTCACAGCGCCTATCGCTCAAGGCTGACCTGAGTACCTGAGTAGTTACAAAAGAACTCATCTGCAAGGTGAAAAGCTTTTCAGAACAAAAGTATTTGCCTTCTCAGGGGTTATCCGCATTTTCCGTGTCCCAACTGCCGTTTTTAGGATAACCGCGGAAAGGGGTGATGCGAACATGGCAGTAAAACGCAGGACAGCTACGACAAGGGCCAAAACAACCACGGGGAAAGCGGCGCCTGCCCGACGCCGGTCCCGCGCCTCGA